>JBAWWF010000023.1:0-9676 GCA_037146895.1 Alphaproteobacteria bacterium
CCTGATGAATCGTATTTGCATAGCCTTAGACGCAATGGGGGGTGATCATTCACCTCGTTGTGTATTGGGGGGCGCTGATCTTGCTCTGCAAGATGATACAAATTTGTATTTCCATATTTTTGGCAATAAAGAGCAGATATTGCCGCTATGGCAATCTACACAACGTCTGCGCCATTTCTCGGAGATTCATCATACTGATGAGGTCATCACACCTGAATTAAAGCCAGCACAGGCGTTGCTCGGATTCAAGAAGTCTAGCATGCGTTTAGCCATTGCTTGTGTAGCAGCGGGTGAAGCTCAGGCGGTTATTTCTGGAGGCAATACAGGAGCTTATGTTGCTCTCTCGAAAGTGCTTCTGAAGATGATCACTAACATTGATCGCCCTGTTTTACCAGCACTGATGCCTTCTATAAAAGGCACAACCGTCCTCCTGGATGTTGGTGCAAATCTGAATTGTGATGCGGAAAATCTGGTGCAATTTGCTATCATGGGTGAGTGCTTTGCACGCATTCTTTTGCAAAAAGAATCTCCATCTATCGGCCTGTTAAATATAGGATCCGAAGAATCAAAGGGGCACCCAGCTTTGCATGAAGCTGCGCAGATGTTAAAGAAAATGCCAAACTTAAATTTTTATGGTTTTATCGAAGGTTCCGATATTACTCTGGGCACAGTCGATGTTGTTGTTACCGATGGTTTCTCCGGCAATTTGGTACTCAAGGCCATCGAAGGTTCGGCACATTTCTTTGCACAGTTGCTAAGAGATGCTCTAGGCAGCTCGTTGCGCGGGCGACTCGGCTATAAGATGGCTGCACCTGCTTTTACAAAAATCAAAGAACAAATTGATCCGCGTCATCATAACGGTACGCTGTTTCTTGGTCTTAAAGGTTTGGCCGTGAAAAGCCATGGCGGCACGGATGCCGTTGGTTTTGCAAATGCTATTCAGGTTGCCGCCAGCATGGTGCAAAAAAACTTGGTTTCCAGTATCGAAGAGCGACAAATAGCTAGAGAGGCTATCCCGCAGTGACACAGCGCGCACGCGTTATAGGATGTGGTGGGTACTTACCATCGCAAATTGTGACCAATGATATGTTGTCTGAGACACTCGACACAAGCAACGAGTGGATTGTTAAGCGCACAGGTATCTTACAGCGACATATAGCGGCTGATGGTCAGTTGACATCGGATCTGGCTGTTGCAGCGGCACAAGAAGCCATAAAAAAAGCCGGTATACAGCCTACAGAGATTGATGCGATTATTCTGGCAACAACAACACCTGATGATACTTTTCCCGCGACTGCGCTGACTGTGCAACGCAAATTAGGTGCTGATCGTGCATTTGCCTTTGATATGCAGGCGGTTTGCGCGGGGTTTATTTATGCTTTAGCGACGGCTGACAGTTTTATCAAGTCTGGACAAGCGAAGACCGTGCTTGTCATTGGCGCAGAGGTTATGTCGCGCATACTAGATTGGCAAGACCGCAAGACCTGCATTCTTTTTGGTGATGGTGCTGGGGCGTTAATCCTCCAAGCACAAGATACAACCGACGACAAGGCTGCACGAGGTATCCTGTCAACCCATTTGTACGCGGATGGATGCCACCGAGATTTGCTCTATGTTGACGGCGGTGCTGGACGTGGAGGTGCTGTGGGGGTCGTTCGTATGGAAGGGCGTGAGATCTTTCGCCATGCAGTAGAAAAATTAGGAGCTGCGGTTGTTGATAGCTTAAAAGCCAACAACTTAACCGCCGACGATATTCAATGGTTTGTACCGCATCAAGCCAATCTGCGGATTATTGAGTCAATGTCCGAGCGGTTTTGTATTGCTCCCGAAAAAGTTATTTTATCGGTAGCAGAACACGCGAATACATCAGCAGCCTCTATTCCCTTAGCCTTCGCTGTGGCTGATGGTGCGGATAAATTCCGTCCAGGTGATTTAATTATGTCTGTTGCATTTGGAGGTGGCCTTACGTGGGGGTCTGCGCTACTACGCTGGTATCGAGGTTACTTTGGTAATTACGGCAATTGCGATAAAAAAGTCTTTAGCGGAAGGATTTTGGGTGTGTTAAGTGTTGTAAAATCGATATCAACATACTCGGCATCATAGGACAGCTGGAAAGCATACTGCGGGTTTAGCTGCTTTGCAAAATGCAAAAGTGTTGGACTAATAGGCTCACGTGCCGACTTTTTGACTTCCAACAATAGCCACGGGCATAAGTCTTTAGTAATCAAAAAATCCACCTCTCGTTTCTCTTTATCCCTAATAAAATAAAGATCAAATTTTCCCAGGCCACAATCCGTCCAATAGTGAACCGCTTTCAGCAAATGACACGCGACAAAATTTTCAATGCGTGATCCTTTGTCAGTTACCAATGACCAGTCCCACAAATAAACCTTGGGTTCTTTTAACAAGCTACGAGCGACGTTTGTGGACCACGGCTGAATCGTAAAGCAATAATAGAAACTATCCATTAGGTCCATCCAACGACGAACCGTGCTATCCGAAATACGAACTTTCTTTGCTAGGTTGGAATAGGATACCAGTTGCCCTACTTGAAAACGCAATTGATAGGCCAGTGTCTCCATTTGAGCTAAATCCTGTACCTGACTCAATGTGCGAATATCTTCGCGAAATAATTGCTCATGACGTAAATTTTGCCACCGCTGCTGAAATTGCTTATTTTTATTTAAAAAAGGCTCAGGATAGCCGCCAAATTCCATCAATTGTTGCCAAATATCCTCTGAAATCTCTTGCGGATGACGAAAGAAGTCTGCGTTTAGCGTCGTGTTTAGCAGTTCACCTACTGACAACCCATGAACACGGTAAAGGAAATAGCGCCCCATCAAGCTATCGCCACCCTTACGAAATACATTTAATTTTGCGCTGCCCGTAACGATTGTATGAATGCTGCCCTTATGCTGATCAATGAAACCCTTGAGGTAATTCTTCCAATCCTTATATTTATGAATTTCATCAAAGACGATTAATGGATGCGTTTTTTGCAATAGATCAGGCAGCAAATCCGGCAAGATTGCCTTATCGCCTTGTAATATTTTGGCGCGATCATCGATAATATCCCAATTCAGATAAAGAAAACGTGAAAAGTGGTTTTGTAATTCCTTTGCAATAGTTGTTTTGCCTATCTGCCGTGGCCCTGTAAGAAAAACCATCTGTGGATAGTGCTCGAGATGCTTAAGAACAATTTCAGTATATAATCGCTTCATATGACCATTCTGTCATCTGTGTCGGAATAGTCAAGACTATTCCGATATGGGCATCGGAATGGTCAGGCATGAATTAGGCTGCTGGCTCCAGCCGCGCAATTGTTTTGCTAGTGCTATTGCCTGGCAATAATTCCGCCAGAAAAACGCGGCCACCGTGGGCCTGGACAATATCGGCTCCCACAACTTGATCAACCCGATAATCGGCTCCCTTAATTAATACATCTGGTAGAATTTGCTCAATAAGCACTAGCGGGGTATCTTCAGAGAAAATGACCACAGCATCAACAATTTCGAGTGCTGCAAGGATTTCAGCACGCGTCTCTTGGTTCTGGATTGGACGCGTCTCGCCCTTTAGTTCCTTAACGGAAGAATCGCTATTCAGTGCAACGATTAATCGATCACACGTTTGCCGTGCCTGTTTCAAAATATGTAAGTGCCCCAAATGAAGCAAATCAAAACATCCATTCGTAAAGCCAATGCGCAAATGCTGCCTTCGCCACTGAGTTAGAAGCGGTAATAAATGCTCAAGCGTAGCAATCTTTCTGCTGCTTGTTTCATCGCATTTATTTTCTAGCTCTGTACGAGTAACCACAGCGGTTCCTGCTTTGCCGACAGCAATTCCTGCTGCACAATTGGCGAGCGTTGCGGCTTCCAAGACTGTTTGTCCAAGTGCTAAGGCAACCGTTAACGTTGCAATAACCGTATCACCAGCACCCGAGACATCATAAACTTCGCGCGCCTGTGTTGGAATATGGGTAATCTCCTGCTCGCTCACGAGGGTCATCCCCTCCTGGCTACGCGTGACCAGCACATGATCCACTTGTATATCGGTCCGCAAACGCTTTGCAGCAACCACAACGTCATCATTGGACTGGACTGGCATCTTCGTGATACTCACAAGTTCTTTAGCATTCGGCTTTAAGAGTGTTGCGCCCAAGTAACGCTTATAGTCATGACCTTTTGGATCAACAATAACCGGAATCCCGAGGTTACGCGCCGCGTTGATAACTTTTTCGCAAAGAATAGGCGTTAAAAACCCTTTGTCATAATCCGAAAGGACAACAGCCTGGCAGCTCGGTAGATACGCCAGACACGTCTCTATCACAGCTTCTACGGTACTATCACTAAGCGGCATCACGGTTTCATCATCAACCCGTAGCACCTGCTGTCCCTGTGATACGAAGCGCGTTTTATGCGGGGTTTTTCGTCCCCTCTCAGGCAGAATAATGGATGTAACACTAGGTAGCAGCTCAAGGAACTGCCGAACAGACTCGCCGATAGCATCCATCCCAGAAACACCAATGTAGACGGTTTTGCACCCTAACGCTGCAAGATTTCGCACGACATTGCCGGCCCCTCCCAAAACTGAGAACTTACGATGCTTCTTAAAAACAGGAATCGGTGCTTCGGGAGAGATGCGCTCAATCGACCCGTAGACAAAGGTATCGAGCATAATATCGCCTAAACACATGACACATGTGTTTTCTATATTTTCCCATTCCATTTTTAACGACCCTCCTTGCTGGTGGATTGAATCCCGGCAATCTCTACCTCTTTCGCCGTAATCGAGCCCTGGTGAGGAGCAAATGTTTGGAATAAATGCCGCTTACCCGCTGGAATTAGAGCCCCATGCATGGGATGCACCCACTGAGCAATGGAACAACGCTGAGATACATCATTAGGGTTTGCTGTGCATTCTCCACGCGCAATAATCCTTAGGTCAGGGCTTGCAACTGTAATATTGGATGAGTTAAAAATCTCACCCTTCACCATAAATCTTAGATGTCCATCTTGCTCTGTGGTAGAAAAAGCAACACTTTCGATTTTAAGCTCCGCCGTCTTGGCCGTTCCTTTCGGTGGTACAACAACAGGTGTGCTTGCAAAGAAGCGAGATGCATTGTAGAAATCGCGAATGTGCTTTCCTTGATAGATTATTAATAAGACGACAATGGCAACAGCCGCCAACAGAACAACCAAATCAAGGCTATACCGCTTGATCAGATCATGCCACGTACTATAGATTTTAGGCGGTGGCAGATGTTTTTTAGGCGCATTACTAGTGGGCAACGGCGACCTTGTTGGTTCAGTCGATAACTGCCACGATGTATGGCACTCGCTACAGCGCAATTTATATTGCTTCTTTTGCGCTACTATATGTTGAGCAATATCATAACGCTTCTGGCAACCTGGACAGCGGATAATCAAAAAACACTCTTCCTCTTTACTACTAGCTTTTTGATTATAAACACAGGCCTACGATGTATGCAATTGTCGGGAAACTTGCTCGGCATGCTGAATATTGATTAAATCCTTGGTAATTATGCGCTGCAACCCCGCAGTTTTATTGAATTAATACACAATAGTAATGTTGTGCTAATACACAATAGTAATGTTAGCCTAACACATAAAAGTAATGTTATAATGAACTGCAAACTTTAAACTTGAGAACATTATGACAACCCAATCAGAGAAACTAGCAACATCTCTTGAAGTATTATCAGACTATCTTCGAGGGACCAACGACAGGATGATCCTTCGATCTACAGAGCTTTCCCGTGTACACAAAGAACGGCTTATCAACGCTGGGTTTCTCGTTGAAATCATAAAGGGATGGCTGCTAGTTGCTGATCCTACTAAGAGATCAGGGGAAAGCACTCTCTGGTATGCTAATTTCTGGAATTTTCTCTCTGTTTTTTTAGAAGAACGATTTGGTAGCAACTATTGCCTGTCAGCAGAAACATCTCTTGCTCTACATGCTGCAACCACCATTATCCCTGCCCAAGTTACCGTAATAACAGAGAAGTCATCAACGCAAGTAGTGCACCTCCCATTCAAAACATCTCTTTTCTTCTACCAAGATGTAAAGAATCTTCCATCGATACGAGAAATCAAGAATGAGCTTCAGGTGATGACGTTGCCTGAAGCAATCTGTAGACTCTCTAAAACCTTTTTTGCGGAACGTTCTGTCGAGACAGAAATTGCCTTGTCCCTCATTCGTGATCCAGGGCAACTGCTCCATTTTCTCTTGAAGCGCGGCCAAACCACTATGGCAGGGTATTTGGTGGGTGCTTATAACCACATGGGTCGTTCAGACATGGGGGCAGCAATTCTTGAATCAATGGTTGCTGCGGGGCATAAAATTAATGTTGAGAATCCTTTAACAAAGCCAGCAGCATCTCTTCCTGTGCGAACTGTGTCTCCTCATGCGAACCGCCTGCAAGCACTGTGGTTTCATTATCGCATACCGATAATCGAGCGTTTTCCCACGGCACCCGGGCTCCCATCTGATCCTGCTCCTTATCTGTTATCTGTCGATGAGAGCTATCTTAATGATGCTTATAATTCCTTGTCCATTGAAGGATATAAAGTTTCGCCGACACTCATTGATCGTATCCGAAAAGGTATATGGGATCCTATTGAGCACTCAGGCGATACTAATCAAAGTGATGCTCTAGCTGCCAAAGGATATCGTTTGGCTTTTGAGTCCGTTCGCGGAAGTCTCGAGAATGTTCTGATAGGGCGAAATCCTGGAACCATCGCCAGACAAGATCTTGCTGGCTGGTACAGAGCTCTGTTTTCCCCATCGGTCGTTGCCGGCATCCTACAAGATTATCACCTAGCAGGATATCGCTCGCAGCAGGTCTATATCAGAAACTCACGGCATGTGCCTTTTCCGCAAACGGCTCTACTCGATAGCATGGATACGTTCTTTGCGCTTTTAGAAAATGAAGAAAACCCAGCAGTTCGTGCTGTGTTGGGGCATTTCTTCTTTGTACATATTCATCCATTTAGCGATGGCAATGGCCGCCTTGGACGCTTTCTGATGAATGTTATGTTTGCCTCTGGAGGATATCCGTGGACGATTGTCCCAGTTGCTAGGCGATCTGAGTATATGAGCGCGTTAGAACAAGCCTCGTGCGAAAATAATATTGTTGATTTTGCAGATTTCATACGTTGCTTGCTATAGCCCTAAGTTCAAGTATGCGGTTCGTAATTATTCAGAGGTAACTATTCAGATTATGAGACAAACCTTCGAGACGGCACTTTGTGCCTCCTCAAGGTGAGCGCAGAGATCTAGAAGGACCGTTCGCGCCTTACGGAGGAGCGGAACGCTCCGTCTCGAAGGGTTGGCCATAAGCTGAATAGTTACTGCGGTTGTTTATCGAAATAGCGAATCCCTTGCAGAGTAGCGGTTAGTAGCCCCATTTTTATCAGCCCTGGCACTATAAACGGCATAAATCCAAAAGTAATAGCTGACTTCAATCCTATAAATGTAGCTAACCACGCAATTCCCATGGCGTAGATGATACTATGTCCAACCGTGCACAGCAAAAAAGTCTGCAATCCACCCCGCCTTACCGATTGCTGGATAAAACTCATCACTACAGCTGCTACCAAGAAGCCAAACAAATACCCCCCTGTTTTACCAGTAAGATAGATAAAGCCACTGTTGTAGGACGAAAAAACTGGCAAACCTATCGCGCCGAGCAATAAATAGCTGGAAAGCGTAGAAAATGCCTCACGTGGCTTATATGTTAACCCAATGAGTAAGACCGCTAACGTATGTAAGGTAATAGGCACAGGTTTCATTGGAATAGCAAGTTGTGCAGATGCAAATAATAGCACAACACCTATAGCTACCTTTAGTATCTCTGTTTGCGTGGAACTCAACGATCCTTGTGTAGATTGCATAATAGACATGGAGTCTCTCCCTTTGTAATCTCCATTCTATTTACCAGGCCTAAAAATAGATTGCAAGGGCTATGAGTGACAACAGGTCCTTAATTAGTAGTGCCTTTGATTGTCGATTTCAATGTGATAGTATTTATCTTGACCTTTCAAAATTGGCAAAGACGATGGATACTGCAAAACAACCAATTCTTTTAGATGGCGTTCAGCCTGGGGCTCTTGTCGCCGTCGCTATGTCCGGCGGCGTGGATTCGTGTGTAGCAGCGGTCCTGATGGTGGAGGCCGGATATCGCGTTGTCGGCATCACCTTGCAGCTTTACGATCACGGTGCAATAGTTCAGAAAAAAGGCTCTTGCTGTGCAGGCCAGGATATATACGACGCCAGGCAAGTAGCTGATCAATGGAAGTTTCCTCACTATGTGTTGGATTATGAAAGCCTCTTCAAAGCTCAGGTGATCGATGATTTTGTGGATAGTTATCTCCATGGTGAAACGCCTATCCCTTGTATACGTTGTAACCAACAGGTGAAATTTAAAGATCTATTAACGTCTGCGAGGGATTTGGGAGCACAAGCTCTTGTCACCGGTCATTATGTGCAACGCTTGCAGTCTGCGCCCCATGCCGAACTCCACCGTGCTGTCGACCACAACCGCGACCAAAGCTATTTTCTGTTTACAACAACGCAAGCACAACTCGATTATTTACGTTTCCCCCTAGGGGGCATGAGCAAAGCAGAAACGCGCTCCCATGCACAACGCCTGGGGCTCGCAATTGCCGAGAAGCCGGATAGTCAGGATATTTGCTTTGTGCCTAGCGGTGGCTATGCCAGCGTCATTGAGAAGTTTCGCCCAGGTGCCCTTGAAGCAGGTGAGATTGTCCACATCGATGGCCGCGTCCTGGGAACGCATGAAGGGATTATCAATTACACTGTCGGGCAACGGCGTGGGCTTGGCGGCGGTTCTGCGGAGCCGCTCTTCGTCATCCGCTTGGAACCAGAGACGCACCGCGTGGTTGTCGGCCCTCACGAAGCACTCGCGCAATCTACACTGATTTTGAAGGAGGTCAACTGGCTTACCGACGAGCATGGTTTTGCGGTGGACACGCAAATCCAGGTCAAGTTCCGTTCCACGCACGACCCTGTAGCTGCTAGCTTGCGCACTCTTGGCAATAAACAGGCCGAGATAACTTTCACGAAACCTGAATACGGTATCGCCCGCGGCCAGGCTTGCGTTTTTTATGACAATAGCCGTATCCTTGGCGGTGGTTGGATTGAGAGTGTGGGATAACGCTTTATTGTGTTACAATGAGGAAAATATAGATAAAAGAGAGCGATTAAAAGTGGATATTCAAATCCGCCTACTAACATGGTTTCATGGTTTGCTAATGGGAACAGATGCATTCGGCAACCGCTACTATCAACATAAATCTTGTAAACGGCAGGCTAGACGCTGGGTTATTTATCACGGCAAGGCTGAAGCTTCTAAGGTCCCTCCGCTTTGGAACGCATGGCTACAGCATACTCTGGCAGAGCCGCCCGTCTTAACTGCCACGCATTCGTGGGAAAAGCCTCATCAGCGCAATCTTACCGGAACACAGCAAGCTCACCATCCACATATACAGCATACCAAGACGCAGCATTATGAGGCTTGGTCCCCTGATAATGAGCCGCAAGCGTAGCTATTCAGCCGCCTTCAAGCCTTAATCACCAGATCATGAGCACTACAGAAGTCTCGGCACCATCGTTCCTTTAAGGAAACCAGATCAAC
>JBAWWF010000024.1:0-9616 GCA_037146895.1 Alphaproteobacteria bacterium
TCGGAGAGTAGCCTAGACCACGCTTTAGCCAGTGCCCTTAAGAAAACAAGCACTAATGGTATCGTAGGTCCGGTCCGTGTGCCGAATGGTTTTGTCGTAGCCAAACTTTTACAGCATCATTTCGCTGGTGAAGCAGACCCTGGAGAAACTGAGGTCAGGTTTATCCAAGCTGGCTTCGCACTTAACGATAATATGTCCGAAGAAGAGACTGAGCAAGCCGGAGCCTACATAGAAGAATTGCAAAAGATTCGCGGTGAGGCGGCTTTCAAAAAGCGTGCTGAGGAAATAGGGGTAAAAACAACATCAAGCACTACAAAGATAGGGCAGATACCTTCTGATTTTGCAACAATTGTACAAAAAACATCACCAGGACACTGCTTGCCTCCAGTTAGAACAGAGGAGGGGATTCTCTTGATGATGCCGTGCTCTTTCAAAAAAGCTGAATTTGTAATGCCGACACATGATGAAGTTATGCAAGCACTTCAAGAAAAAAACATTGCTAAGCAGGCTCAACGTGATCGTATGCGCTTATATGCAGCAGCCTTTATTGAGATAAAAGATAAGGCTGAGTAAGGAAGTGCCCGCACTCCCGGCACTTCCTCCGTTACGTGAGGTTATTGCGCGCTATGGTCTGGCTCCTAAGAAAAATCTAGGGCAGAATTTTCTCCTAGATCCGGCTTTATTGGGGCGTATAGCTCGCACGGCTGGGGTGTTAACTGACTGTACGGTTATAGAGATTGGTCCTGGCCCCGGGGGGCTCACCCGAGCTCTCCTCGATCAAGGGGCTGCGCATATCATTGCCATTGAACAGGATGAGCGATGCATTGCGGCGTTACAGGAGCTACAGCAGCAATACCCCTCGCGGCTAACACTTGTCACAGGTGATGCGCTAACCTTCAAGCCGCAGGCCTTATCTACGATCGCTCCCTACAAGATCGTCGCTAATTTGCCTTATAACATTGCGACCGCTCTGCTATTGCACTGGTTCAAGGATCTAACAGACATCGCTTCCATCACTATTATGCTGCAAAAAGAGGTCGCCTTGCGCTTGGTTGCTGTGCCGCGAACGTCTGATTATGGGCGTTTGAGCATTATAACCCAGTGGCTATGCAATGCAGAGCGAGCCTTTGACATTGCTCCTGGTGCTTTCTTCCCCCCACCGAAGGTGACATCGACTCTTGTGCATTTAGTTCCACGCGTAATCTCCGAGGATTGCTTGAGCTTACAGCCGTTTTTACAGCAAGTCACGAGGACAGCTTTCTCGCAACGACGCAAAATGCTGCGCTCAGGTCTGCGGTCCTTATTCACAACTGATAGACTTATTGAGTTGGATATTACCCCTGAAAAACGCCCCGAAGAGCTAACTATAGAAGAGTTTTTGCGACTTGCGCGAGCGATCCAGGAGTCAGGGATCACGTCACCTGACGTAGTTCATTAACAAAATCAACTAACCCCAGCTGGCGAGTGCGGCGCAGTCGCTCTGCCGTCAGAATAGCCCGTACCTCTGCAATGCTTTTTTCTATGTCTTTATTGACAATAACATAATCGTATTCCGGCCAATGACTCATTTCGTTGGCAGCCTCGGTCATGCGCTGTTGAACGACGGCCTCGGAGTCTTGCGCGCGTTTACGCAGGCGACGCTCCAGCTCAGCCAGACAAGGTGGTAAAATAAAAATGCTGACCATGTCGGTCCTCGCTAGCTGAGCAAGCTGCTGCGCGCCCTGCCAATCAATATCAAAATTTATATCCTGGCCTTCCGCTAGCTTTTCAAAAACCTGTTGCTTGGGGGTCCCGTATCCTTGCCCAAAAACCTGGGCATGTTCGAGCAATTCCCCTTTCGCAATCATATCGCGATACTGTTCGGGCGAGATGAAATGATAATCGACTCCATCAACTTCTCCTGGCCGCCGTGGCCTGGTCGTTACCGATACCGAAACACTTATGCCTGGATCTTGTTCAACAAGTCTTTTCGTAATCGTTGTTTTCCCAGCCCCCGAAGGTGAAGACAGCACGAACAGCAAACCACGCCTAGCAACCAAACTCATTTGTAAATTCCCTAAAGTTGTTTTCTGCATTCTGCTTAAGCTCACAACTTTTGGCAAGCTCTTTGCTTGCAGCAAAAATCTGTCCCTCTACATAAGGACTGATTTTGCACAATCGGTACTTGCGTAGAGGGACTGATTTAGTGTAATCTATCCTTATATAGAAGGATGGATTGATGAACGCATTGCTACAGACCCTTATGGAGGAATTCCATGAAAAAATAGCAACCTTCACAGGAAGTATTATTAGGGACGTTAGATTTCCTAATGTGCCCGATAAAATCATGGTAGCTATCGGGATGAGACGTACTGGCAAGACCTACTTATTGTTCCAGACAATATTGGAATTATTAAAGACAGTTCCGCAAACACGCATCCTCTATCTTAATTTTGAGGATGATCGTCTGTATCCCATGACTCAGCAAAAATTAAGCGAATTACTTGATGGTTTTTATGCGCTCTATCCAGAAAATCATGATAACCTTTGCTACTTGTTCTTAGACGAGATTCAAAACGTAGAACATTGGCATCTGGTGGTCAGAAGATACTTCGATAGCAAAAAAGTTAGAATATTTCTAACTGGTTCCTCAGCTAAGTTACTTAGCAAAGAAATTGCTACTTCTTTACGCGGTCGTTCGATGGCGATAGAAGTATGGCCTTTTAGTTTCACAGAATTTCTGCGAGCAGGGCAAGTAGCTTTTCCTCCAGACCTCTTCGGGAAAAAAAGCTTAGATCAATTAGGAGGATTATTAGAACAATACTTGGAACAAGGTGGTTTTCCAGAGACTACTTTTCTACAGCAACCTCAGGATCGCAGAAATATACTACAAGATTATGTCTCTGTAGTAGTTTTTAGAGATATTGTTGAGCGGTACAAAATTACCAATATCTCGCTCGTAAAATATATGATTAAAACGCTCATTAGCAATGCTGGTTGTAGTTTTTCGGTTCATAAATTTTTTAACGATCTAAAGAGCCAAGCTTTTGCAGTGAGCAAAACGACAATCCATGACTATTTGGGATATATAGAAGATGCTTATTTGTCATTTACTGTGCCTCTTTATTCTCAATCATTACGAAAAACCCAGACAAATCCAAGAAAAACATATGTGATTGACACTGGGTTAGCTAGAGCATACTCATCGAGCATGTCGCAAAACTATGGTCATTTTTTTGAAAATCTTGTTTACTTAGATTTGCGAAGATATGGACATACGATACATTATTACCTTACCGCAAACAGGCGAGAGGTTGATTTCGTTTCACAGGATGCCAAGGGAAAATGGCATCTTTATCAGGTAAGTTGGAATATCGAGGATGCGCAAACCTTGCAAAGGGAGACCATGGCCTTAGAAGAAGCAGAAAAAGAACTTGGTATAAAGGGGGAGTGCATCACACCTACTTCTTATTTCACATCATTCTTGCCAAATCTCAGCAATTAAGAAGAAGTCCTTAGCAAAATCATGTGATTTCCGTATAATGGGGATATGTATCTGATCACCAAAACTATCTTACGTCGTTTGGTTATTTCGACTGTCTTTATTACATCAACGCTTCTGGCGGGCGTATGGTTAACCCAGTCATTGCGCTTTATCCAAATCATTGTGAATCATAATGTTTCGATTGCGGATTATTTCACGCTTGTTGGCTTTTTGTTGCCTGATCTCTTAGCGCAGATCCTACCTATCTGCATATTTATCAGCATCCTATTTACCTATAACCGCATCGATCATGATCATGAGCTGCTCGCGTTTCGTGCATCAGGACGTAGCAATTGGCAGCTTGCGAAACCAGGGGTGATCCTTAGTGGCGGCACAATGATTATTATCACCATTATGAATCTTTATGTGATCCCTGCTTCGTATCGCCTCTTTCGCGATCAGGAGCACGAAATCCGCAATGAGCTCACCTCGATTTTCCTACAGGAGGGCGCGTTCAATACTCTGCGCGGCGTCACCGCTTATATCAAGAGCCGCAATTTGGACGGGAGTCTCAACAATATTTTCCTTTATTACACGGATAAGAATAGCAGCAAACACCACACCTACGCCATTATGGCGCAAAAGGGTAAGATATCATCAACACCTGAGGGCCCGCGATTGCTGCTACAAGACGGTATCCGCCAAGAAGTTAAGGTGCACAATCAACAGAGCTCATTTTTCCGCTTTGAGGAGGTTAGCTATGATCTTAGTGCGATGATGAGCGATACCCAGCCGCGCGCAATCAAACCTTACGAGAAGTCGCTTTGGGAGCTACTCTTCCCCGGGGCCGAAACCAAGGATCCTTTCATCATCAGCAAAATGCGTGCCGAGGCACATCAGCGTCTGATGCTGCCTCTCTTTGCCCTAATCCTTGCTATCATTGCTCTCAACACCGTACTCAGACGCAAGATGAACCGACAAAGCAGTGCATTAAGGTTAATGGGTGGAACTTTTGTCGCCATCACTGTTTATATGTCGATCCTAGGCCTTGTTAACATGAACGCACACCTAAATCTGGCCATTCCCTTAGCCTATATTTCTGTTTTAATAGTGCTGTTACTTGGTTTTTTTGCTCTTGATAGACATAAGCATCGTAAACTCTTCTCGAAGGGTTAGGACCCGTAAAACAACAAACAAGGAGGCTGGGGACATGGACGCCCCCAGCCTCCTCTAGTTAACGTAACCAACAACGACACACTTCTCTGGCCCAAACTTATGGGTGAGTTTCTTGGTCGATCCTTGAAAAATGCGCTTCGTCTAGTATAATCTGACATGAGCCTGATTCAACCCTTCGTTGTTGAGTTACGGTTAGCGACGTATGAGTGTTGTCGCACTCGTGCGTCGCGCTTCAGGCTAGGACGAACGGACCGACTGTCGCATTTGTTCCTAACCTCTTCGGACTTTAGGAGAATTTTAAATTAGGTTCAAGGGTGTTTTTATAAATATTTCAGTCATACCAGCTAATGATCAAGGGGATATACTCAGAGATATCTTCCGGTTCACAGCGTGTGCATACTTACAAATTGAATGGATGCTTGGAAAATGTTGACCGCTTTCAAGGCGAGCAACCTGAGCCTGAGATGTATGCATTTTTTTTGCAACATCTGTTTGAGTCATTTTTGAAGCAAGCCTTGCTTTTATTAAAGCCATAGCAATTGCATACTCTGCTTTATTATTTTCATATTCCTTTAAAACATCAGGATCCGACAAAAGATTCTTCCGAAAAGACTCATATTCAGTCATTTGTTACCTCTTCCATCCATCATCCATGCTACAAATATATCATTTTTGATATATTTGTCAACCATTATCAGCGATTCCCGCTGAAATATTTCCTAGATTGTCGCACCCCATTGCATCACCATACAAAAATGCCTAGAATTTGGTTCAACTAATAGGCGATTTTTAGGCGAATGATGGAAGATTTAATTGTAAGTCAGAAAAACCTAAGCCTCACTATTACTACGCCATTGGGCAAGGATGTTTTGATTGTTGACAGCCTCACTGGGTTTGAGCAAATATCCGCACCGTTTGAGTTTCACCTTAAGCTCCATTCCAAAAATTCCGCGATTAATATGCAAAGCCTGATTGGCAAAGAAGTTACGGTCACGTTTTTAGAGGATAAAGCCAAGCGCTATTTCTCTGGCATTGTTGGCGAGATTTTTCAGGAGCAAACGGCAGCAAAAACAGATCCTTTTAATACCCGCTATCAAATGAAAATTTACCCGACGCTGTGGCTTTTGAAATTTAATAGCGATCATCGGATCTTTCAGAATAAGTCGGCTATAGAGATTATCAAAAAAATCTTTACCATTAACAAACTGACAAACTATCAAAACAAAACAACCAAACATGGTACAACAGTCCGTGAGTATTGTGTGCAATATGGCGAAAGTGCTTTTGATTTTGTCTCGCGCCTGATGGAGCAAGAAGGTATTTTTTACTTTTTCAAGCATGAATCTAGCGGACATCAGCTTGTCTTAGCAGATGCCAGCAGTGCATTTGCTAAATCCCCCACTGACAAAATTGGCGTTATCAATTCTTTAGAAGGGGCACCTCTATTCAATAAGATTTTGTTTTGTTCTCTCCATAACCAAGTTGTGGCTAGCTCGTTCACATCTAGAGATTATAACTTTACCACCGCGACAACGCCAATGCTCTCAACCGTTTCTGGTAAAGGTGCTGGCGGAGAGATTTACAGCTATCCTGGTTTATTCAGTAAAACCTCTGAAGGAGATGCTTTGTCTACCTTGCGTATTCAAGCTCTTGAGTGGAATAAAACAACTTTTCAAGGCACCTCGACCGCAGCCGAGCTCACTGCTGGTTATAAATTTGCGGTCACAGACCACTTGCTGCCCAGCATCAATACAACCTATGTTGCCTATCGTGTACACCATAGCATCAACCAGAATGGACGGCCCCCAGATGTATATGAGCAAAGCGATAAAGATATCCTCCCTCTGTATGAAAATAGCTTTGTCGCTTTCGATGCCAAAATTGTGTTTTCCCCTCCTATCGTTACGCCTAAGCCGCGGATTTACAGCACCCAAACAGCTGTTGTTACGGGCAAGTCTGGTGAGGAAATATGGACAGATAAGTATGGCCGCGTCACCGTTCAGTTTTACTGGGACCGTCTGGGGAAAAAAGATGAGAAAAGCTCATGCATGATCCGTGTTGCCCAAACCTGGGCAATGTCTGGATGGGGTTCGCTTTTTACCCCTCGCATTGGCCAGGAGGTTGTCGTCACTTTCCTTGATGGGGATCCAGATCGTCCGCTTATTACGGGTTGCGTTTATAATTGCGATCATATGCCCCCATATCTACCAGCAACGCCTACGAAAAGCACAATTTTGTCAAATACCAGCAAAGGTGGCAAAGGATCTAACGAGATCCGTTTTGAGGACTTAAAAGACTCAGAAGAAGTCTATGTTCATGCGCAAAAAGATATGAATCGTGTCGTTGAAAACAACGATACTTTAACTATTCACCAAGGCAGCCGCACGATTATGATTGCCTCAAAAGGTAAAGAGGTGCCGCACCATAGTCTGACGGTTGTTAAAGGTGATGATATCATTCATCTGCAAGAGGGTAATTTAACGATTACTCTGGATAAGGGCGACGAAAGTCATAAAATAACTGGCAATGTTAAGTTCAAGGCTACTGGCAATATCACGCTAAAAGCTGCTGGGGATATAAAGATTGAAGCTGATGGGAAAGTAAGCATTAAGAGCGGTGCTGACATGACAACTAATGCAGGTGCGACCATGAGCATGAAAAGTGCTACAAGCTTTAGTGTGAAAAGCGGCACCAGCCTATCAGTCAAGGCAGGCACGGACCTATCTATGAAAGCTGCCGCCGCTGTTTCTATAAAAGGTGTAGCCATGACAATCAAAGGCAGTGCTAGTGGGATGATTGATGGTGGGCCGATGCTTCAACTCAAGAGTGCCGCTATGGTGCAGGTGCAAGGTGGTGCTGCGGTTAAACTGACGGGTGCCATGATCGCTCTCAGTGGCATGGTTAAAATAGGATAAGTTAATGTTTGACGATCTATTAGAAGATCTCGCGCCTTCAATAGAAGCGCCCTCATTAGAAGAAGCGAGCGAAGCCGTACTTAGCGCAGCAGCTTGTGCTCAATGCGGATCCGATGCAATGGACAGCTTAACCGGCTTGGCAGCGTACTATACTAATGCATCTTCTATTTTGGATGAAGCAATAAGCTCAATACCAGATTCGGAAATTGATCTCCTGTCTAGCTTTGATGACTTAGCGGCAAGTTATGCAGATACAGCTTCTTCTATTCTATTTGATGCAACAGACGATTTCACAGATACGGATTCCTTGGAAAGCGCAGCACTTGATTTCCTAGCCTCTACTGAGTACGGACAAGATGTAATGTCGGGCTTGGATGACTTGGCGGCGTCTCATGCGATTGCAGGCTCTATTTTGAGTGACCTAACAAGTTGTCCATTAGATAGAGATTCTGGTGGTGATTTAGGGGATAATCTCGCACAAGCGAGTTCTTTTTTGCAGCATGCAGCAAGTGGTCTATTCGATATAGATGCCTTGAAACAAGCCGCAGAGGATGCAGCACCTCCTGGTAAATACGGACAAGCACTAACGGATCGCTTGGATGAATTGTCTGCACACCGTTCGGAAATATCCAATTTTTTGAAGGATGTGGCGAATGGCAGTCTAGATCTAGGTTCTATGATGAAAGCCGCAAAAGCGACATCGAGGGATCGCTTGAATGATTTAGTTGGACAAAATGCACAAGCGTCATCTTTTTTGAGTAATTTAGCAAGTGGTGCGGCGGGTGATATGGAAGCGGCCGAAGAGATGGCGAAAAAAGCAGAGGAAGAGAAAGAAGACGTTGCTAGTTTCACTTCTTCTGCACTTGGTTCTAAAATAAATGGTCTCCACTCACTTACTAATGCAGCAGGTCAGTTAACTCAACAATTTAAGATGGTTGGGGGTGCTCTAAATGATCAATTTTCTAAATTAGGTCCAAGTGGTAAGAAAACAGAAACCTCTACGTATAAAGATGGTGTTCTTGAGGGGCTGTCCACCACTTTCGGTCCAACAGGAAAGCCATTACAAGAGCTGAATTATGAGAAAGGTGTACTTCAAGGGTTATCTTCTACCTACTTACCTGAGGGAGTTTTAACACAAACATCTAATTATAAGGATGGGCAACTTCATGGGGCTTTTAATACTTTTGACGAGAAGGGGCAGCCGCTACAAGAAATGACCTATGAAAATGGTCTACTCCAAGGGCCAGCTAAGGAGCATCTTAATGGAAAATTGGTAAGTGAGACTAATTACGTTAATAATAAACTGGAGGGTGAAGCGAAATATTATTCAACCGAAAGCACGCTGCAAACCATTAGTAACTATAAGGAAGGCAAGCGCGAAGGAGAACAAAAATACTTTGACCCGAGCGGTAGTCTTATCCGTACAGCTGCTTATGAAGCCGATATCCAACAAGGGGCGGCTATGGGTTATTACCCTTCTGGTGAAATGCTAGAGCAAAGTAACTATAAAAATGGGGTTCTAGATGGAGCCAGAACATGTTACTACAAGAGCGGGCAACCGAGTGTTGTTGAGAAATATAAGAATGGTGTTGTTGAATTATCGGAGCACTTTACGCCTGAAGGTAAACTGGTGGAATTAGCGTAATGACGAACTGGAGTTGGGAAATATGGGTTTAGCTGTTTGCCATTCGGCTCTTTGTAAGTGCTCATTTGGTGCCGCACCTAGTCCGCTAACGGTTCTACCTATTAGCGGTGGTAACGTTATGGGGCTGCCTATGGCCACCGTTATGGATCATATCCCTATGCTAAATATAAAGCCCTTTGGTATGTGTATCAGCATGCAAAACCCGATGGTTATCGCGGCAACGAGTGCTGCTCTTGGTGTTCTAACGCCGATGCCCTGTATTCCGGCAACAGTGGCTCCGTGGACACCAACGCAAGCCAAACTTAAGCTCATGACTGGTCCGGCATTGGGGTCCGACTCTAAATTGAAATGCATGTGGGGCGGGAGTATCTCAGTCGCGTTCCCCGGGCAACCTATGGTGACCATAGGCTGAATAGT
>JBAWWF010000025.1:0-9589 GCA_037146895.1 Alphaproteobacteria bacterium
CTTCATTCACATACCGATGCCAGTACAGTCATTTTGCAAAGTTTATTGGTTTTAAGAGTAAGTCCTGGATTGCTTCGCTGCGCTCGCAATGACGGCTGGGGGGTGTAATTACCATCTCCTCCGTCAATTGCGAGCGTGAGCCGAAGCAATCCAGGACTTAAGTGATTGAGGAGCCAGTCGCGGTCCATGGAATTACTCCTTCAGCGGCACTCCTGTTGCTGATTGTTTCTGTCCGCTGTAAACTGTATATCTCTCCTTCAACTTTATAGCACTTAAGTTTTTGTAACTATCTAGGTCATACTCAAACACCGTGAGTAAGGGCGAACGGAGTATTGTGAACCCGCGCACCCACATTCTGATTCTTGACTCCTGGCTAGGTTCTGCCTATGATGAGGGTGAGTTAAGTCATTAATAGAGGGGCTTTGTCTATGCTCTCGTTACGTCCGTATTTTCTCCGCATGGTTGCTTTCTTAGGGTGCATGGCTGTTGTGGCCTTTGTGTTAAGGGAACCTTTAAGTGTTTCTTTTGCCAATAATATGGCCCTAAATGGCTTGATATTGAGTGTTTTTCTCTTCGGTGTTGGTTTAAGCCTTTTTAATCTGGTGCGTTTGCGGCGGGAAATAACCTGGCTGCATTGCTATGATGGGGGAACGGAGCATCTGCCTGGTATACCGCAGCCGCGAGTCCTGGCGCCTCTAGCGATCATGTTAAAAGAGAACAGCCGTATGATGAGCTTGCCGAACCTTACCGTGCGCTCTTTGTTGGTGAGCATTGAAGGACGCTTGGACGAAAACCGCGACATTATGCGTTATTTGATCGGTCTGCTTATCTTTTTGGGTTTACTCGGAACATTTTGGGGGTTGTCGCAAACCATTGGTGCGATTGCCTCGGTGATTCACGGAATTGATATGGGCGGGGAAGATTTTACGCGGGCGTTTCAGGACTTAAAGGCAGGGTTGCAATCGCCACTTTCGGGGATGGGAACAGCTTTTAGCTGCTCTCTTTTGGGGCTTTCCGGCTCGTTGATTTTAGGATTCCTTGACGTCCAGTGGGCCAAAGCAGCTTCAGCATTTTTTCATTATATCGAAGAACGCTTGACGATGGTAACGCGCTTGCCGTTAGAAAACAATGAGAGCGGTCATAGCGGCCCTGCTTATAGCATGAGTCTTTTTGAGCACGCTGTTGAAGGGATGAATCAGTTACAAGGGTTGATTCGTCACAATGAAGATAACCGCGCCAGTGTTATTAAAGGGCTACAAATTGTCGCGGATAAACTTGGCTCCTTAAACGAGCAACTGGTGCTGAATCAGCTTTTGGTCAAAAAGGTTGCTGAAAATCAACTGGACTTTGAAGCAAAGCTTAGCAAGTTGGTATCGGTGCTACATGCGGGTAATTTTGGCCTCGATGAGTTTTTTAAAACGCATTTGCGCAATATTGATGAGACATCGATCAAGATGCTTGAGGAATTGATTGAAGGGCGGAATCGCTTGTCGACTGATATCCGAAGTGAAATTCGTTTGGTGGCGCGCACTATTTCTGCGCTTGCCGAGGGGCAAGAAGCTGCAGCTTAATTATTTAGTTGATACTGGTGTAAATAGACGATATAAATTAGTTTATTGTCCTCTGAAAAAAAGGAAAATGACTCCGTCATTTAGAGGCAATCTAGGCAATACAACATTTTAGTGAAGAGGTAGAGAAAACAAATGAGTACGCAGTCTGAAGAGCTAAAGAAACAAGAATTCACAGGCATACGTGCCGTTTTATGGCCAATTCACAATCACGAGTTGAAGAAATTCTTACCCCTCGGTCTTATTATGTTTTGCTTGCTATTTAACTACACACTTCTGCGAGACACAAAAGACACCTTAGTTGTTAGTGCGGCTGGCGGAGGGGCGATTACTTTCTTGAAGCTATACTGTGTAACGCCCGCGGCGATATTGTTTGTTATTTTGTATGCAAAGCTGACAAACATATTAAGTCGAGAAAATGTTTTTTACGCGGTGGTGACGCCGTTTGTGGTGTTTTTCGGCTTGTTTGCATTTGTCATTTATCCAAATCTTGACGCTTTGCACCCTTCCATTGAAACAGTGCAGGCACTTCACGCAGCCTATCCGCGATTAGGTGGTTTTATTGATATCTATGCATATTGGGCATTTTCTCTTTTTTACGTACTTTCAGAGATATGGGGCAGTGCCATGATTGCCTTGATGTTTTGGCAGTTTGCTAACCACGTTGTACGCATGAGTGAGTCGAGGCGTTTTTATGGTTTGTTTGCGGTTATTGGCAACGTTTCATTAGTCCTCTCGGGTCAGTTTGTGGTTTTTTGTTCTGGAGAAGGCATTCAGCAATTTTACCCTAGCAAAGAAGAGGCCTGGAAGGTTTCTCTTTATTTGTTGATGGGGGCTGTTATCGTATTTGGTCTATTGGCTATGTTTATTTATCGCTGGATATATACAAACGTTCTCACCGATAAGACATACTTTGATCCTATCGAGCAGGAAGGTGCACCTAAGAAGAAAAAAGCAAAACCAGGATTGGTTGAAAGCTGTAAGATCATATTCCGTTCTCCTGAGTTGCGGTTGATTGCTCTTCTTATCATGGCTTATGGCGTAACTATTAACTTGGTCGAAGTGCAGTTTAAGAACCAGCTCGGCCTGTTCTATGCCGGTGATAAAGGTGGTTATAACTCTTTCATGGGGCATTTCTCAACCTTAACTGGTCTTTTCACGATCATGTTTGGTCTGTTCCTTGGTTCAAATATCTTGCGGCGTGTAAGTTGGTTTAAGGCTGCGGTTATTACGCCTATAGTCATTACATTGGGGGGAGGGGTTTTCTTCGCCTTTATTTTTGCACAAGAAATGGTGGAATTTATCCTAAAAGCAATGTCCACAGGGGCACTTACTGCAGCGGTGTTCCTAGGGGCAGGGGTCGTTATCTTCTCTAAAGCCATTAAGTATATCTTGTTTGATTCAACCAAAGAAATGGCTTACATCCCATTGGATGATGAATTAAAAACCAAAGGTAAGGCTGCGGTTGATGTGATTGGCGGACGCGCTGGTAAAGCAGGTGGGGCTTTTGTTCAAAGCACCTTGCTGATTGCGTTTGCTACAAAAGATGTTGTATCAATAGCACCACAGGCTTTTGTGGTATTCATCGTCGTTTGTTTGTTATGGTTGTTTGCCGTGAAGGCCTTATCGCGCAAGGTTGACACCGCAGTCAAGCGTCGCCAGGATGAGGTAGCAGCTGTCACTGCGTGACAAGCAATTGCGTAACGCCCTTCGACGGCGTCCTTTAGGGACGCCTCCTCGAAGGGCTGTTAGCTGCCATCGAGACCGTAGGCCGTGTGTAATAAGCGCACGGCCTTTTCTGCATCACCCTCGTGGACGAGAATGCTAAGTTTAATCGGTGTTGTGGTCACAGCTTGGATGGAGATTCCGTGTGTGGCTAATACCTGGAACACGGCACCAGCAATCCCTAAGTGACCAGAGATGCCATAACCTACCACAGCAACCCGTGCGATGGTGGTGTTGACAACGCTGCCCTGCCATAATGTCCTCTGGTAAGGTTCTAGGCACTCCAGGGTTCGGCTGACTTCTTCTTTAGGGACAACAAAGCTAACATGGGCAATGCCAGCCTCCACCATCTTATAGCTAATCATATCACATGGAATATGCGCAAGCGTCAGGCAGGCCTGCAGGTTATCCTCCCACCCAGGCTGCAACTGCATGAATTGTAAGGTGAGCTGCGTATCGTTACGACTCAAAACAATTCCGCTAACGCACGTGTCTTCGGTATAGGGGCGGCTAGCAACAATGCTTGTGCCTTCCCCCGCGGTAAAGCTCGATAGCACACGTAATGCAACCATGTGTTCCTTGGCCGCTTGTACGGAGCGTTGATGCAAGACTTTTGCGCCGCTTGTGGATAACGCTAGCATCTCGTCATATGTCACCACCTCAAGCTTGCGTGCCTGCGGGACAATGCGGGGATCAGCCGTATATACGCCATCGACATCTGTATAAATATCACAACGATCCGCACTTAGGCTTGCTGCCAGAGCGACAGCCGTTGTATCCGAACCACCGCGCCCCAGCGTTGTCAAGCGTCCCGTAGCAGAGATTCCCTGAAAGCCGGCAACGATGGGAACACCGCCACCTTCGCTCCAAAATTGCTCCAGTCGTTCAGGATTTATTTGCTGGATAGTCGCATTTGTATGGTGCGCATCCGTGATGATGGGGATTTGCCAGCCCATAAAAGCTTCGGCCTTTACTCCGATAGCGTTCAGCGCAAGTGCCAACAAACCTGTGGTAACTTGCTCACCAGAAGCTAAAACAACATCGTGGTGTCCTGTGTGGGAGGTGCTGGAGATTTGGCGCGTGTACTCGACTAATTGGTTGGTAAAGCCTGCCATCGCTGAGACAACGACTGCAACCTGGCCGCCTGCCTGTACTTCAGCAGCAACCTTTTCGGCAACAGCTTGCAGCCGTGCTACATCAGCAACCGAAGTGCCGCCAAATTTCTGAACTAGCCTTGCTGCCACGCTACCATTCCATTAGTGCTTTACCGCAATGTTATAGAGGATGAGGTGGAGGTTCAAGTCTCTCTAAGTCTTGATTTATTTTTTCCAGATTTACCATGTATTGATATGTTAGAGACTCTTCATCTTTTTTCCTCAAAATCCAACCATTCGTAATTAAATGCTTAAGGTGGTGTCTTGTGTTAACGTGACTAAGACCTAATAAACTATTTTTTGAGATAGTTTCATAGCTTAAATTAAACCATCCATCACTTATTGCTTGTGTAAGTATAAAATACTCTAACAATATGGCTTTTTTATAACCTCCTGTAAGTATGATGTATTCCTGTCTTAGTGTTACTTTGGTGTATTTATAATTATTTATTTTTGAGGCCATTAAATAAATCTCTATTTACTATGCGAATATATCTAACTTATATAGGCTGTCATACTTGGTAAATATGAAATTATTTATCAGTATGATTGTTTTTTATTGACTAATCGAAAAAATCATTATAATTTTTGGAAGTGCAATTACATGAGATGAGGTAGTTACGAAAATGATTACGATTTATAATTTGCAAGGCCGGAAACTGAAGTCCATTCCAAATGATGATGAGTTTTTCAATCACATTAGTGCCGGAGAACTTTTAGAAGATCATACTGAGGTTGAGCAAACCCACCGTTGGAGCTTTATGGTTTTTTCTTCGGAAATAGAGATTTGCGAGGGAGAATTTGCAAATCCGAGATTGGTTGCTATTACCCCAGACCTTAACATTGGCGCGCTTAAGAAAGCTTGGTACCTTGAGTACTGCAAAGCGCATGGGTACGCCTTGCACTTCCAATAAAGTCGCTTGTCATTCACTTTCTCAGAAGAGTTTACCTTGGAAGCTACAATTACTAAAGCGTTGTTCTAGCTTGCGTTGCAGGGAATCGCCGCCGCCGTGGATCATTAGCTTTTTTTGGCGGCTCTGAAGCCCGCTGATAATAGTAATCGTGGAGGGTGCGATGTCGAATTCGTCAGCAATGAGGCGAATCAGAGCCTTGTTGGCCTTATTGTCTTCTGGGGGCGCACTAACGTAAGCCTTGATGTAGGCTTGACCCTTGGCATCCACGAAAATGTCAGCGCATTTCTCCTGTCGTGCTCGTGGCGTCAAATAAACGTACACGGTGCAGCCATCATTGATAATTTCATATGGCTGTGGTTGTTGCATCATGCATCCACTGGATATAAGGTCTATGGGCGTCCTGCACAGGCAGTACCACAATCGCCGGATAATCATGGACACATGCCACAAGATTCTCCTCAACGAGTTGTTGGGCTAACGCCTCCGCATTCACCATATTGTAGATAGTTACATAAACAAGAATCAGATGCATAGGTTTTTCAAAAATACCCATTATTTAGACCAATATGTCCATTATAACCCCTTGTTTTGGGAGCTAAAGGATTTTTTTAGAGGTGTGTGCCTTTCATTAAATAAATTTCCTGAGCAATTCCCGGAGCAAGTTCAAGACGTTGTTGCGTCTAATATTCAAATAAAGTTTTTTGCACACTTTATTGACTTCAAAGCAATGGCTGGGTCGCTTCGCAAGAGATCGCGATCCATTCCTTAAGCTATTGACCAATCGTGGGCCGGGAATTACTGAAATTTTCTCTTGGCATGAGAGATGTTTTTTGATATTTAGTAAATTGTTAACTATTATTGACATTAAGTTGACATTGTGTTTATTCAAATTGAAGGAGAAATATAATGAAAATTAAAAAAATGGTTCTAAACTCTGCCATGGTGGCTATGCTATCAGTGCTTCCATTGCCATCTTTTGCTGCTGACGCTGATGTGGTTGCTGTAGCTGCTCAGAGGGCAGGAGTTCCAATGGAAAAGTTGTTAAATACCACATATTTCACTTCACAGCAGCAGGAAGTAAACCTTAAGAACAATCGCGGTCTTGCCGACACCTTAAGACCGCTTTACAACAAGTTTGATGGTTTTGATAAAAATGGCAAACAAAAATTTAGTGGAGTCGGCGATACCGCTTTCCATTTTAGGCATTCTGGCAGGACGTTTGTGCTTCTTGTGGAAGCTGGTGGTAAAAATCCTAAGTTTAATGGTGGCACATGGAGCTTTCCAGGTGGGAAGTTGGATGGCGCTCCTGAGTTCGTAATTCCGCGTGAGCTCACGGAAGAAACTGCTGGCGCTTTATCCATAGACAAAGCGGGCGAAGAGTTCTTCAGCAACTTGGAGATACTTCATATGGACAATGACAAGTTCAAAGGTGAACCTACATTGCTTGGCTTGCTTCCCGCTAAAATGTCTCCTGAGGTTTTGGTTGAGGTTTTGGTTGCTATGGAGGCGAACTACGCAGCGGAGGCTCCAGTCTATGCAGAATGGGTACAAAATGGGGTTAAAGAAGGAAAACAACTTAGTCCGTTTGCCGAAAAAAGTGGTGGTGCTTTTGTGGAACTTGGCGCTCTTATTAAAGGAATTATCCATGCTCAAGAAAATGGGTTGGCTAATGATAACTTTCCTCTTAATTTGCCTACCATTAATGCGGCAGGAGCGATCGAAGAGCGATTATTCGATATGAGGAAGCGCGGGGTTCCTCCATTCATTGTTGACAAGGATATGAGAGCAGCTCTAGAAAAGTTAGTTAGCCCTGATGAAGACGGTGCTGACGAAGGTAAAGTTGACCATAACATACTTCTTTAATCTAGAAGGGGTGGTGCTTGCGGGCATTGCCCCTTTACAGTTGAAAATCTAGAAATATTAAAGGAATTTGACTATGAATATTTTACTTAGAATCAGGCGATGCGCGCTGTTTATTGCAGCTATGGTGCTTATTGCTCCTGGTTATTCAGCGCAGGTTGCTGCTCCTGATGATGCAGCGCATGTTTTTAGGCCCTACGTAATAGGTAATATTGGTGCAGCAATTCAACAAGCGTTAGAGCTAAAAGCAAAAGGTGAAAATGTTCTTTTGCTTTTAGATCTCTGTGGAACAGTCACTTATGCTCGCGAGGGAGACCCACACCTTCGTGATATTGATCCTGTTACAGGTGAAAAAATAGGGTCGGCAAAATGGGGCAAGCCAGATTGGGAAGCATACTATGATAACGCTCCGGAAGCTATTAGGTACTATGAGGGATTGTTAACAGGGGATCTTGTAAACAGGTATCTCAGAGATGATGGCCTTTCAGAGTTGCTAGAAAAAGTAAAAGGAGCTGGTGTTACCGTTTTGGCTATGACAGGTCGCTCGCCCTTGACAGATGAGGATGTTGGGCAACTATGTGAGAATCCCAATTGGTTAAAAGACTGTGAAAAGGCAAAGAAACCAACGGATGCTTATGCTTATTTTAAAAAAACAGCTAAGGCGGCAATCAAGGCCCCTGATGATATATTAAAATATGCTGAAAAAAGATCGGAGATTTTTGAAGAATTGTCGGGCGTGAAATTCTCTGGGCAACAGGGATTTGAAGGTGTTTGCGCACTTTCAGAAGAGGTTTTATATAGCAACGGTATTATATACTCAAGTTTTAATAAGCGTAAAGCTATTGTATGTCTTGCTGAGTGGTTGTTTAAGAACGGGAAAGCTGCAGGCCCGCTCAATTTCGTTTTTGTTGATGATGATATCCGGACTATTAATGATTTCCTTTCTAAGGATCCTGAAGGCAAAGACTACGAAGGATTAGGTTTGACGATTGAACTTATGCATTATCCGTGGACGGGAATGCTCGGCTATCCAGGTGCTATTGATTTAAGATAACTCCCAACGATGCTTGATGTGAGGATCTAGGAAAAATGATTCCATGTCTTCATATTGTTTGGGTGATTTATGAGAGAGCCTAGGGTCAAGCCCGAGGATGACATTCCGAGTTGCTTATCGTCCTCGGGCTTGACCCGAGGATCTATACGGTTTAAATCCAGGTTTTCATTCACGATTGGTATAGAAAAAATAATTTCAGATATCCCTTGCAGGTTAAGTCCGAGGATCTCTCTTTAAAGTTAGTTACGTTTTAATCACACCTGGTCTTGCTACGGCACTTTTGTTCAGCTACTATTTTAGTAAGAGTTTAGTGGAATACTGTAAGGGCTTAATGGATGTCGTACGGCCAAGGGAGTGTTAACGCGCACGAGGTCGAGAGTTTTTCTAAACTGGCGGCGAAGTGGTGGGATGAAGCAGGTGCTTACAAGCTCCTGCACCAGTTGAACCCAGTGCGCTTGAGCTTCATTCGCGAAACGCTCACGCAGCATTTTGCCCTTAATCGCAATCAAATGCCGCAGCTGCAAGATCTGGAGATCCTCGACATTGGTTGTGGTGGTGGGCTGATTACTGAGCCACTAACCCGCCTTGGTGCTAAGGTTACAGGCATTGACGCTAGTGCAGAATCTATTGCTGTGGCCAACGCTCATGCCGAAACCATGGGGCTAGCCATTGATTACCGTCACACGACAGCAGAAGCTTTAGTGGATACAGGCAAGCGTTATGATGTTGTGCTAGCATTAGAGATTATTGAGCATGTCGCTGACGTGCCTGGTTTCCTAGAAAGCTGCTGCAAACTGCTCTCACGCCAAGGGATTTTGATCTTCTCCACCCTTAACCGTACGCTAAAGTCGTGGGCACTGGCTATCGTAGCGGCAGAGTATGTCCTGGGTTGGGTTCCGCGCGGTACCCATAGCTGGCAACAATTCCTAACTCCAGCTGAAATCGCCAATGGTTTGCGTGAGAGTGGTTTCATACTGCAACAAGTGCAAGGATTGACCTACTCTCCTTGGAGTGGGCAATGGCAGCTGACCTCTGATACAACAATCAATTATTTTTTAACGGCGGTTCATCATGAATAAAATCCAAAGTACATTTCAAAATTGGTACGCAAAAATTATATTCTTTGTGCCTTTTTTAGGTGCTATCTATCTTCTTTTTTGTCCACCAATAACCGAGCTGCACCAGATTGATTCAGCAAGCTATATTGATTTTCATGTCAGTCGCACTATCGCTTATCCGGCTTTTCTTTGGTTTGTTAATAGAATCACCGGTAGCCTCAATAGCATACATGTGATCCAACTCCTCTTCTATGCC
>JBAWWF010000026.1:0-9493 GCA_037146895.1 Alphaproteobacteria bacterium
GGGGACACCTTTGGGGCTTGTTAAAAATGAAAAGTATCCATTGCGAAGACTAACCTTAGAGCCTGGGGGGAGTCTTTTACTTTATAGCGACGTGATGTGGGAAGAGCATGGTATACCAGGGATCTCTTTTATTGCTGACGAGATAGCCCCATTGATAAAAGATCTGAATGGGCGGACCATTACAACAGTCTTGCAAGAGCGCCTCCAACTTCTTGACGATCCCTCATTTCCCGACGATCTCACCCTTATGGAAATATACCGGAAGGTATGATTAATACTCACGCTCCAGCAATGTAAGATAAGCATCAAAACGGTATAGTTTATTGCGTTTATAAGTAGTCACTTCAGACACAAGACCATGTTTGATGAATACGTCTAAAACCTTGCGTACCGTGTTATAAGATTTGCCTAGCTTTTGGCTCATTTCAGTGGCCCTTGTAATTGGTTGCGTGCACAAAAAATTAATGGCAACTGCGGTAATATCTTTTATTTTTGTTAAACTAGGGTCGTTTTGTATCATATCTTTGAGCCTGACTTCCAAGCCTTCTATTT
Organism: Alphaproteobacteria bacterium; assembly: GCA_037146895.1. Taxonomy (GTDB): domain Bacteria; phylum Pseudomonadota; class Alphaproteobacteria; order Paracaedibacterales; family JBAWWF01; genus JBAWWF01. The sequence goes on from JBAWWF010000026.1 coordinate 553, forward strand.
CTTTAGCACGTGTATGAGCGTCTATAGCACTATCTCTTATGGCTTCCAGATAATATACAATCCATCCCTCAAAATCACCATGTGTTCGTACTCGGTCAAGCAGTTGGTAATATTCAAAGTGATATTTCTTAAAATAATAAGATGGATATAAAATAGGCAACTTTAAAATACCGTCATTCATTAGCATTAACACAATGAGCAATCGCCCAATGCGACCATTGCCGTCTAAGAAAGGGTGTATGGTTTCAAACTGGATATGTGCAAGTCCTGCCCTAATGAGCGGCGGTATATAAGAATGTTCGTTCATGTATTGTTCTAAATCGCCCATTAATTTTGATATTTCTGTGGTAGGAGGCGGTATTAGGCCACCAACCTGAACTGGGTGTTCGCGAAAATGGCCAGGCATTATCCTGTCCTCACCAGCTCCGGACAGCAGTGCTTCATGCGCTCGTAAAATAACATGCGCTGTCAGCCGTGCTTCTGCATCCTGCAACATACTCAACGCCACATCCAGGGCCTTTGTGTAGTTTAGAACGAGTTGCGTTTCTTTGCTTGGTTTAGAATCCCCTATAGGCTGGGTAAACACATCGATCATTGTGGTGTGGATTCCTTCTATAGCCGAAGATAACAGTGCTTCTTTAATTACATAAGCTTTGACAAAATATCTTGGATCAGGTAGTCGTGTGCTCATTTCATTGAGCTGTCCCAACGCAAAACTGGCTTCTCCGTAAAGAGATAGGATTTCAGCAGTAAGTACCAATGGTGGATTTGCTGGAGGAAGTGGATGTGGTATAAAGTATGTTAAGTTTCCTAATGTTTGATAAATTCCAGTTTCACGCATAAGCTTTTTTCCTCTCTTATTTCAGCTTAAGCCATTAAAATGAAATAAGGGTGTCTCTTGTTTCATTTTAGGGCGACATAATGAAATAAGAGTACAGCATATGCTCCGGTCTTTCAATATGGCCACTTCAAATGAAATAAGAGATGTATGGCGTAGAGAGCGCATACATGCTATATAAATCGGAATGAAGAATGATGCGACCAACTTATTATTAAATGATTCACCAACTCATGTTGCTATCATCATGGATGGTAATGGGCGCTGGGCGACACGCGAAAAAAAATCAGTCATTGAAGGGCATAGGCGTGGTGCGGAAAATGCAAAGGCCCTAACCCGTAAGGCGTTGCAGCTTGGAATCCGTTACTTGACGCTTTACACTTTTTCATCTGAGAATTGGCTGCGTCCAGCAGGATGGGTCGAGCAGCTGATGCAACTGTTGCGGTATTATTTGCAACAAGAAGCTAGTGATATTTTTAAGGATAAGATTTGCTTGCGGGTTATTGGTGATCGCACGCGGTTGCCAGCAGATATATTGTCGGTGATTGAGAGTTTGGAGCAACAGACGGCTGGCAATACTCAGATGACCTTGATAATTGCACTGAGCTATGGCAGTAGAGATGAGATTGTCCAAGCTGTGCAGCGCATTACCCAAGCAGTTACCGCGGGACAGTTGTCACCAGAGGCAATTGATGCTGAACAAGTGCAAGCACACCTGTACACAACCGGCATCCCTGATCCTGATCTGTTAATTCGCACCGGTGGAGATCGTCGCATTAGTAATTTCCTGCTATGGCAACTAGCTTACAGTGAACTGCTTTTTGTCGATAAATTGTGGCCCGATTTTAATGAAACTAACTTTGTTGAGGCCTTGCAGGACTACGCTAGTCGTGAGCGGCGTTTTGGAGCTTCCTTTGGCGCGTATAATGAAAGGTAACTATTCAGATTATGAGGCAAATGCTAGCGCAATCGAGAACCGGAGCGGAGTGTATTCTTCATACATGAGCACGCGGCACGCGCAGATAAAGCGCAGCAGTTGTCCATAGGCTGAATAGTTATGATGAAAATTGATCACAACTTTCTAATCCGCAGCATAGTAACACTGATTCTTGTGCCTCTAATTATTTGGGGCGTCCTAGGTTCTTATTATATAAATAGTTATGTTTTTGAAATATTGACGGTTGTTTGTCTGTGGGAATGGGTTAGGCTTTGTGGGGATCCAAAAAACTGGCAAGCGGCGTTGATTTTTGCAGCTGGAATTTTGTATGTGAGTGTAGCCTTTTTGCAACTACATGCTATGTTTGTGCAAGATCGGGAGTTGCCGCAGTTATTTTTGTGGATGCTGCTCCTCATTTGGGCTGCGGATATTGGGGCTTATATCGTGGGTCGGTGGTTGCGTGGACCTTTGCTGGCACCGAGGATTAGCCCTGGGAAAACGTGGTCAGGCTTTGGGGGAGGGACTATCAGTGGCATAATTGTGTCGACAAGTTTTATCTACCTAACTGACCTGGCAAGTCTTTATTCACCATGGATTTATTTGTGGGGGATGATCCTAACGTTTGTTGCTCCTCTAGGTGATTTGCTAGAGTCAGCAGCCAAGCGTTATTTCAATGCAAAGGATACTGGGGGCCTTATACCAGGCCATGGAGGGGTGTTGGATCGTTTGGATAGTTTGCTGGCTGTAGCAATCGTATTAAAAGGGATTTTAATTTTAAAAAATCATTTATAGAAAAATACGATTCTCATCTGGCTCACAATCGGCTAGGTTTAAAACAAATTTTCTAAGTTGAGGGATTATATATGGATTGGCTAATTGGATACCTCATCCCCTTCCTGGTGGTGCTGACGGTATTAGTGTTTGTGCACGAGCTGGGGCACTATCTGGTGGCTCGCTATAATGGCGTGCGCATCGAAGTGTTTTCCATTGGATTTGGGCCGGAGATCTTCGGATGGACAGATAGGGTTCAGACCCGTTGGAAGTTTAGTTTGATTCCTCTAGGCGGCTATGTACGTATGTTTGGTGATGCTGATGCAAGCAGTCGTCCAGATCATGATGCGTTAAGAAAAGCTCCCGATGAACTGCGGCAACAAAGTTTGCACTCCAAGACACCTTGGCAGCGCATCGCTATTTCTGCTGCTGGACCGCTAGCGAACTTTCTCTTTTCTTTCATAGTGCTAGCTATTGTATTCATGATCAAAGGGCAGCCAACTTATTCAACAACAGTGGCTGCGGTTTCTCCGGGGATGCAGGCTGAAAAAGCTGGCCTGCTAGCCGACGATACGATTTTGAAGATTAATCACGAGACAGTTCATGATTTCGAGCAAGTGCGGGGTATCATTCGTAAGTCTGGCGGCAAAGAACTAAATTTTGAAATTCAGCGTCAGCAAGCAATGGTAACTATCACGATGACTCCTGAGGTAGAAAATGGTGCCGTTAAACTGTTGGGGATTAATCCAGCAATAAAGGAATTTGTTCCGCAAGGGCCTTTATCTGCCTGCAAAGATAGTGTCGTGCTCGTGTACCATCTTTGCACATCCCTTACCTATGGTGTAGGGCGGATGATTGTTGGAAAAGGTTCAGCTAACGAACTTGGCAGCTTTCTTTCTATTGGTAGCATGGCAGGTGATAGTGCAAAGTTTGGTGCGGTTGCGCTTATCTCCTTTATGGCAATATTATCAGTGAATTTGGGGATGATTAATCTTTTCCCTATTCCCATGTTGGATGGGGGTCATATTCTTTTCTATTTGATTGAAATTGTTCGTAAAAAACCCATTAGTGAGAAAGCGCAAGAATATGCTTTTATCATGGGGTTTGTACTTGTTATGGGGCTTATGCTCTTTTCAACATGGAATGATTTAGTGCGCTTCAAAGTTATCGGTTGGTTCTTAAAAGGGAATAATTAGGATGCAAAAAACAATATACAAACACTTATTAGCAGCTTCATTTGCAACGGGTTTGCTTTTTTCAATAGCTCATGCGGAAACAGTTCAGCAAATACGCGTTGAGGGAAATAAGCGTATTGAATCAGAAACCGTTCTTTCGTATTTACCCTTAAAGCCTGGCGATACCTATTCAGATGCTCTAGGAAATAAGGCTCTCAAGGATCTTTATGCAACTGGTTATTTCATTGATGTTGATATCAGTAAATTGTCCAATACGCTCGTGATCAAAGTTACAGAAAATGCGATGATTAACCGTATTGCTTTTGAGGGGAACTCGAAGCTTAGCGATGATAAGCTCAAAGAAGAAGTGCAACTCCGGCCGCGCGAGGTTCTTTCGCAGGCGAAAATTAGGGTAGCCCAACAGCGCATTCTTGATCTGTACCGTCGTATGGGGCGGTTCGGAGCAAAAGTAGAGCCCAAGATTATTGTGCTGGAGGAAAATCGCGTTGACCTGGTCTTTGAAATCGAAGAAGGCGACGTAACTTATATCCGCAAGGTTAATTTTATCGGCAACCACCACATCTCGGCTAATAGGCTAGAAAGTGCTATCTTAAGCCGCAGAGCGCATTGGTATCGTTTCTTTGCCTCGGATGACACGTATGATCATGGTCGTCTTGAGGCGGATAAGCAGGCATTGAGGCAATTTTATCTTAATAATGGATTTCCTGATTTCCATCTAATTTCTGGGGTGGCAGAGCTTTCCCCTGATGGCAAAGATTTCTATTTGACGTTTACTATTGATGAGGGCGAACTTTATAGTTTTGGTAAAATTGACTTGGTTTCTAGTATAGATAAAATTAATTCTGAGGATTACTCTGGATTTATTGACATTAAAGAAGGCGAGACATTTTCAGCAAAGAAAATAGAAAAAGCTATTACTAAAATAACATCAGCTATTGGCGCACATGGTTATGCTTTTGCTGAGATTCATCCGTCACCGGAAATGGATCGTGCCAACAAAACAGTTCATATTAAACTTGATATTAAGCAAGGTCCTTTGGCGTATGTAGAGCGTATTGAAATTATCGGCAATGATCATACACGCGATCATGTTATTCGTAGGGAAATCCTATTGCATGAGGGAGATGCGTATAATTCCACGTTGTTGGGTCAATCAGAAACAAATGTTCGCAACCTAGGATACTTTAAGCGTGTTGAGATTACTTCTAAACCAGGCAGTTCTTCTGATAAGGCAATAGTGGTTGTTCGTGTTGAAGAGCAATCAACAGGTGAGCTAAACATTGCCGGAGGTTATGGAACCATGGACGGTGCTATCGCTAAGATCGGTTACTCTGATCGTAACCTTGGTGGCACAGGGAAGGTTGTTGGAACAGAGGTAAATGTTGCACGTAAATATCAAGAATTTACGCTTGGAATTACCGAGCCTTATTTCTTGGATAAGCCGCTTTCTCTTGGTGGTCGCGTGTTTGCAAACCGTTCAAATCGTTTTGAAACCTACACTCATACTATGAAAGGTTTTAACGGGCAATTTGGTTATGATTTGCATGAGTATTGGTCGCAAGCACTTATCTATGGGTTTCATCAGGATAAAGTTTTTAATGTAAAAAGCGGATCTATATTCGTGGTCTCTCAAGCAGGAAAAAGTATGACCTCTTCCGTTGGTCAGCAGCTAACATTTGATCGTCGTGATAGCAAGATTGAGCCAACCACTGGAGTTGTAGCGACTTTGATGAATGACTATGCGGGTGTTGGCGGCGACATCTTTTACTTTAGAAGCGTGCTTTCGGGCAATACTTACTACACACCAGTGGAAGACGTAACTTTTATCTTTAAGGGTGCTTATGGACGTATTGATAAGATTAATGGAGAGAGTATTCGTGTCGTTGATAGCTTTCAGCTCGGCGCGGACTCGTTGCGTGGTTTCCAGTACGGTGGTGTTGGTCCGCGTGATTCGCAATCAGGCGACGGACTTGGTGGAACTCGCTATTGGAAAGCGTCAGTTGATGCGCTTTTCCCGATTGGTTTGCCAGATGAACTCGGTGTTAAGGGGGCTCTCTTTGCCGATGTCGGTAATCTTTGGAAGGTAGGTGCTAATCACTTTAACTTCCTGGGTACCTCAATGACAGGTTTGCCGCTCGGGGTGGTATCAACAAAGGACTATTTGCATGAGAAGCGTGGAGCGCGCGTGAGCATTGGTTTTGGCATCCAGTGGGTGTCGCCGTTTGGTCCGTTAAACATCGACTATTCTTTCCCGATTCGTAAGTGTGTTGGCGACCAAACACAGAACGTTCTCTTTGGTTTCACAACACGGTTCTAGTATGCGTTGTTTGAGTAAGATTGTTTTAGGAGGTACTATTGGTGTATTGAGCATTGCGGTTGGTGGTGGAGTTCTTTTAGGGTTGGGGATAATTTCACCCACTACCCTAGAGGCTACTTTAAATGAATGGTTCCCTAAAAAGAGCATCTCTCCTGGAGAGTTTATTCCTTTAGCCGTTGTCAACATGACAAAGGTTAGGGACGAAGCCGAGGTATTTAAAACCATCAAAAGCTTTTCTGATCAACAAAAAAAAGCTATTTACGAAGAGTTTTTAGTGCAAGAAAATCTTTTGCGAAAAGAAAGCGAGGAAATTAAGAAACAAGAAGCAGCGCAAAAGGAAACACCGCAAGAACTGAACGAGAAAAAAACAGCCTTTAATAAAAAATGTGCGGAAGTAGAGCAGCAAGTGCAGCAAAAGAAAATAACACTGGACCGCGATCTTGAGAAAAGGTTTGCGCTGGTTGAAGAGAAGTTTTACAAAATTATTGCTGATGCTGCTGGAAGGTATCATGCTAGGGTGGTTATCGATAGTACGGCTACAGCTATCCTATATGCAGAAGGGGTTGACCTAACTGATATTATTATTCAAGATCTTAATCAGCAGACAGCAGGATTTACTGTGTCGGCTCAGGAATCATAATGGCAGATCCACGTTTTTATAAAAAGCAGGGGCCTTTTACTTTAAAAGAGCTCGTATCTATAGGTGGTGAGCCTATCGCAGGAACTTATGATGATGCGGTTCTGATTGATGATGTGGCATCGCTTGAACATGCGCAAGCAGGGCAATTAACCTATTGCGATAACAAGAAACATATCGACCATCTTGCTGCTTGCCAGGCTCGCGCCGTTCTTATCGCACCTGCGCTGGCCGATGTCGTGCCCGCACACGTAATGGCGTTGATAGTCAAACGTCCGCGCCGCGCTTTTGCGCTCATGGCTCAATGTTTTTATCCAGACAGCAGCTTGCCTCAGCCTATGATTGCGGCGACTGCGGTGATTCATCCGACAGCTACGCTTGGGACGGGCTGTTGTATTGATGATTATGCAATTATTGGCGCAGGGGTTAGTATTGGCCCATCTTGCCATGTGGGAGCTCACGTATGTATTGGTGATGGAGTTCAGCTTGGTCAAGGCTGCCGCATTGAACCTTTTGTCAACGTCCAGTATGCTTTGATTGGTGATTTTGTGACTATTCAATCAGGAACTAAAATCGGCCAAGCTGGCTTTGGCTTTGATATGGATGAGTCAGGGTTCATCAGTATACCGCAAGTTGGACGGGTTATTATTGAGGATAACGTGGGAATTGGTGCCAATACGACAATTGATCGTGGCAGTGGTGCTGATACAGTTATTGGAGCTGGTTCACGTATTGATAACCTTGTGCAGATTGCACATAATGTGGTTCTGGGTAAGAATTGTGTTCTTGTGGCTCAGGTGGGTATTGCGGGCAGCACTTGCTTGGGTAATTTTGTTATTGCAGCAGGGCAAGTTGGTATTGCGGATCATTTGAAGATTGGCGACGGTGTGCGTATCGCGGCACAGAGCGGCCTTATGCGCGACGTTGAGGCAGGAAAAACGATTGCGGGGAGTCCGGCAATCGCGGTAAGGGATTGGCATAGGCAGACGGTTATGTTACAAAGATTGAGTAATGAGAGAAGGAAGCAATTGTGAGTTCAGCAACTACTTCGCCCTTGGATTCAACAACTATTGAGATTAATGAGATCATGCGCTTGATACCGCATCGATTTCCGTTGCTATTAGTTGATCGGATTATCGATTTTGTGCCTAATGAAAGTGCTACAGGCCTGAAAAATGTCTCAATAAACGAATGGTATTTTCAGGGGCATTTTCCGCAACATCCGGTTATGCCTGGCGTTTTGATTATTGAGGCAATGGCGCAAACCGCAGGTGCTGTTGTCATGAAAAGTTTAGATTTAGCTGCTTCTGGACGCCTTGTTTATTTTATGTCTATAGAAGGAGCTAAGTTTCGTAAGCCTGTTGTGCCTGGTGATATTCTACAGTTAAAGGTCACCAAGGAGCGGCAGCGTGGGTTAGTATGGGTCTTTAGCGGGGGAGCTTGGGTGGGAAATAAACTCACCGCTGAAGCTAAATTTACAGCAATGATCGCGGAAAATTAAAACATGTCGAATATTCATCCAACTTCTGTTATTGAGCCAGGAGCTCAACTTGCTGATGATGTTTCTGTAGGGCCTTTTTGCTACATTGGTGCTGGAGTAACTTTACATGAGGGAGTCAAGATTTTCTCGCATGTTTCCTTGAATGGTGACACGCAAATCGGGGCTAATACGGAAGTTTATTCCTTTGCTTGCTTAGGGCACCCACCGCAACATCACAAATATCAACACGAGTCATGTCGTCTGCGCATTGGTCGTAATAACATTATTCGTGAGCATGTCACAATCCATCCTGGCACTCCCATTAGTGGTGAGACAACAATTGGCGATAATTGCTTTATCATGGTGTCTTGCCATATTGCCCATGATTGCCACGTTGGTAATCATGTAACTTTTGCCAACAATGCTACGTTGGGAGGACATGTCATTGTTGAAGATCATGTGATCCTTGGTGGCCTAGTTGCGATTCACCAGCATGTTCGCATTGGAGCCCATGCTATTATTGGTGGCATGTCCGGTGTTGAAAATGACGTAATTCCTTTTGGTGTCGTTATGGGAGATCGCGCGAATCTAACAGGGCTTAATTTAGTGGGACTGAAGCGGCGGGGTTTTGCTCAGAGTGTTATCCAGGAATTGCGCCAGGCTTACAACCAAATTTTTATTCCTGAACCAGGTTCAGGTGGTTTTGCAGATCGCGTGCGCGAAGTGGCTGAGCTCTCCGCAGGTAGTGCTGAAGTTATGAATCTT
>JBAWWF010000027.1:0-9414 GCA_037146895.1 Alphaproteobacteria bacterium
CTATTGTTTATTATTGCACGACGAACATACCACGAACCAGATGCTTTGCGTCAAGTTATTTCATTTTTAATTTCAGCGGGATCGCTGTAAAAACAATTGCGCGTATGGAATCGACAGCCTAACGTAATATCCATGTTTCGTTATAAATTAACAATTGAATATGATGGCTTACGTTTTTGCGGATGGCAGCGTCAGAAAGCAGTGATTCCTAGCGTACAAGAAGCTATTGAAGCAGCACTGTGCGAAGTATTTGGCTATGCACCTCTGGTCGAAGGGGCTGGACGTACAGACAGCGGCGTACACGCCCTGGGTCAGGTCGCCCATTGCGACTTGCAGGACAGCCTTCCAGAATATCGCATTCAAGATGCATTAAATCGTTTCTTAGCACCTAAGGGGGCATCTGTCATTGCCGTTGAAGCTGTACCCAGTGATTTTCATGCGCGCTTTAGTGCTACGTCTCGTTCTTATGTTTACAAGATTTGCAATCGCCGCCCGCCTACACCTCTGTCAGACACGCGGGCCTGGCACATTATTCAGCCTCTGAACATCAAGGCTATGCAGGAAGCTGCGCTTGCACTGATTGGCACACACGACTTTTCATCTTTTCGGGCTAGCGCGTGCCAAGCACCATCTCCCATCAAAACACTTGAGGATTTTACATTCACGCAAATTGGCGAGCAAATCACAGTTTCCATCCAGGCACGCTCTTTCTTGCATAATCAGGTGCGGATTATGGTGGGAACGTGTGTGAAAATTGGTTTGGGCAGATGGCCAACGACAAAAATGCAGGAGATTTTAGAGGCAAAGAATCGCTGTCAATCAGGGCTAACTGCACCGCCGCATGGCTTGTATTTAGCACATGTGAGTTATGAATCTTAGAGAAGATAGTTTAACTGCTTTTCCTATTCATGCAATTCTACTTTGCCTAAGTTCACGAAAATGCAAACTTAGGAAATGACTTGAGGTGCCAAACTAATAATTCAGCATAAACAACAGGTCACTAAGCGGCAGCAGAAGACGCGGACTCTTCGCTTGCATCTGAGGATGCTGCTTCGTCTGGCTTTGTTTCTTCCTCAGAGGAGCTGTCGCTGGAAGCAGCTTCCTCGTCTTCCGATGTTGGTGCTTCAGCCGCTTCTACCTCCCCTTGTGCAATAACAGGACGATCTTTGAGTGAGACAACGCTATCGGGTAATGCCGGTGCTTCAGTTGGGAACTCAGGCAGTTTTAACATCTTTCCTGGCTTTTTACCTATTGGTTTTTCTGACAATGATATGCGCACAAAGAGAGTTGCTTTAGTTGTCGGTCCTGTGGGAATGTCAAAACGCAAAACATAAGGTTTTGTCTCATTGGAGCCCGCAAGATCTTTTGTTGATGCACTTTGCGTTTTCAATAACCATAACAAAGACCAACGCCCAGGATAGCGGAAAATAGCCGTCAGATCCTCAGCCGTCATATAATTCTGCGACTTATCACGGAAAGGCTTCGTGTCAATTCCTTCGGGCCAACGGAATCCTATTTCTACCGGATTATCAAAACTCCAACGTCCCGTATTTTGCTTATCGTGATTAATTATCTTTGCTGTAGGGCTCGTTTTGATATACCACTCAAGGACATTGCTACCCCCCACCTCATTAGCCCGATTCACCCTAAAATCAACAGAGAAATCAACAAAAGGAGCATCTGTATTCAGATCAGTCAAGTAGGTTTTGAAGAATTTTTTAATACCCTCCATCGAGGTAAGAAAGGCCATTGCATCATTGGCACCTTTGCCCAATTGGTAGACTTGATCGAGGATCTTATCCGGACTATCCCCAGCTTCAGCGTAAATTTTAAAAAAGGCGCGCAAATCTTGTGGTTCAACCTCAGCGGTTTCTGCATTAGCTTCATTACCCACAAAAGGGATTTTGCCTTTCATGTTGTTGTTAAAGAAATCGACCAGTTTCGTGTAGTTATCCATGGAATCGTTACGCCGCAAAACCTCGCAACGTGAGAGTACGCCACGACGTAGCTTTTGCCGCACCTCTAGGAAGTAATCGCCTGATCCGGTCTTAACATCTGATAACGAAACTTTATCAAAACAATTTTTCATCGTAATGCTGTTAAGATCCTTGGTAATAAACGTCTCCAAAGCAGCAACAGAGCTCTCGGCTCGTTTTTTCTCTTCCAGCTGTAGCTGCTCATCAATACGCCGCCAGCGGTTAACTAGAGATTTATCAACCTGGGCCTCCTGCATTACAGATGATGAAAGGAATGTAACCATAGGATCGGCATACTCTAGCCCTAAGAGTCGCATGCGATCTAGTTGTGTTTTCAAATAATTAGCAAGATCAGCATTATCTTTAACTGCATATCCTTGGAAAGCAATTGGCTGCACGCCATCCCACCAATCAAGGTTATTTTCACGGATCGTATAAGGGGCGTAGGCTTGTAGCGAGGATTCCACATAGGTTAACATCTTGTAAGCAGCTTCTGAAAGCATGTTGCGAAGTGGTACAAAAACAGTGCCAGCCTGGTCTTTCTCTAAAGTCTCCAATAGCTTGATAAATTTGCCCGGAAGCTGCCGATTATCCTTGGTTTTACTGCGTAAGATTTCCTCAGAAACCACTCCCGCCGATTCACCTTTGGGGACATCAATAAACACCTGCGCGCGACCTATGAAAGAAACAATGTTAGATCGTAGGTTCTGGATTGCGACTAACTTCAGCGTATTTTGTAAAAGCGGGGGGTACTTATCAATGCCCTTATGTACAAACTCGTCATAAGCATTGGTCATTTCCACTGCTGCATCAATAAGCTTTTGATCCCAAATGACGAACTTTCCCGACGGAATCTCGTTCCTAAAGGTGACATCCTCAGCCACTATCATAAAAGGCTCAGCCAGATAGGTTTCCAAATTCTTTTCAAAATCAATAAAGGATTGTGAGGGGAAGGACACCTTGGCGTTGACAGTTCGCTTATTCAACACTGCATAAAGATGTTGTAGCTGTGCAACAAACAGACCAAAGGCCGTAGAGGTATCCTTAGCCATAACCTGAACCATCTGTGGTCCAAATAAAGAGGATTGGGCAATTTGTTGCATGAGCTCTGGAAAGCCAGATCCAGGGTCAAAGTAGCTGCCGTCCATCCAAGTCTGTCCAGGGCTTTCAAGAAAGCCGACAGCTAAACTTGCTTCATTATTAAATCGCCGCAAGATTGCAACATCTGGTAACTTATCATGGTGACGTGCCCCAAATGTCTGGATGATTTCATTGATACGTCCGATCAAAGAATGCGGATTGGTTCGCCCCATAAGAGTATCAAGAAATTCATGATAAAGCTTCATAAGCTGTTGACGCGCCAACGGTAAGGATGCGCGCCAATCAATTGCCGGTGCATTAACTTTTCGCAATACTTTACGGTAATCACGATAATAAGCATCGAAACTTTCTGGCAAAGAAAGTCCAAAGGCATACTGTGTCAAATCACCAAGCGAATATGCGTCATTGGCTTCACTTAAGTGGTTATATTTTTCAATATTGTTGACCAACTCAATAAAGCCGGTTGTGAAATTATGCAGACGTATAGCCTCTGGCATGGTCATAGGTGATAAGAGTTGCACTATCGATGTTGTTTTTTCTGGCACACCTTCTGGATGCAATAGCGACGCAGCACGTTGCATGAGCGTGAGATGGAGGGTGCGCACAATAATCTCTTCATAACCAACGCGAAGTGCCGTCTTTAAGCTATCGTCGACAGAGCTAAACCAAGACGGCGGCGAGAAAATAGAAAAGAGCTGCGCTTGGTTCATTTTAGTCATCATCTCAATCATTTCTCGCGCATAATTATCAAACTTTTCAATGCCTGCGGATACCTCACCAACCCTTGTGGCCTCTAATTCATGGATATTACTACTGATTTGGTTAAGCGATGGCACAAGGAAGTCACGATGCAAAGTAAAAGCATCGTAGGCCCGCAACAAACCATAGGTACCAAGCGTTACCAATACTATTATCGCTGCCTTAGCCACATTAAGACCACGGTTTGCGGTGACTAAGCGTTTATGAATAGGCTCAACAAGGCCAGATTCCCGAAAAACCCGCTCATTCAACACATCATTAGCAAAAAAGATATGCCGATGTGTCGTCGCTACCTCAGGTATTACCTCGTCAGGTTTTGCTGGCAACTGTGTTGGTGCAAATAACCTAGTTAATAGATACGGATCCAGCTGCTCACCTAGATCACCAACGAAATAAATACCCCGCAATAATAGCGATTCCTCATAAGCACTTTTCTTAAAGATACTATTAATGTAAATGCTGAATGGGTCTTTGAGCTTCATAGCCTCAGTAGGCAACATGAAAAGCCCGTCAGCACCCTCAAGCACAGGGCCATCAGCCATGATCTCTAAGCGCAAATGAATGAGCGTGCGATAAAGTGCGTCAAAAGCCTCATCGACCCATTTCTTATGAAAGGCTGTCGATATTGTATAAGGACAGGACCACCCTAAGATATCATGGCGATGTGACTTAGGAATTGCCGAGCACAAGCTCTGGAAGCCAGGAATGGTATCGCACTTGGTAACAATAATATAAACAGGCAGGCGCAAGCCCAAGCCTGATTGTGACGCTCGTAACTTCTCTCCCAGCATATGTGCGCGATCATATATTTCTTCCTTCGTAAGACGCCACTGCCCATAAAGCTCATCGGCTGGAATGCATAAAATAATCCCATCCAACGGACGCAAAGATCGATAACGCGTGAGGAGCGATAAAAGCCCATGCCAGCCCCGCTCATTATGGCCTACGCCGCGTTCGTTAAGCAGAAAATCTCCTCGAATATCAAGGATTACTGCGCGGTTGAGGAACCACCACGTACAGCCAGGGTGAACTTCTCCTCCAGATAGATCTGGTCTCCCAACTGGTAGAACAAGGTCTGAGCCCTCAAGAAGCGTTGACTTACCGGATCTGCTAGTGCCCAAAAGGACAAACCACGGCAAACGATACTTGTAATCATAAGAATCGAGACGTGCGCGTAAGTATTGCAACGCTCGTAAAAAGGATAAGGATAGCTCACCAACGCGGAAATAACCTTTACGCACTAGAAAAGCTGATAGATGTCCTCCCCAAGGCGGTAACTTATTCTCAGGTGTTTGGTAATTGGATATAGCTGGAGGTTTGGGGGCGGGCTTTTTCTTGTCGCCCGCTGTTTTCGCACTCCATATCGATAAGATAACCACCAAAACCATTAATATAATAGCGATGACAACTATTATTGTGACGGCAGTGGGAAGCCAGGCATGCGAAATATTGCGTAAGGGTGATAAAAGACTCATGAATCTAACTCACCAATCCTAAATCTGGCTTCATGATAGTTTTGCCTGTTCTGTAATGCGGTCAATGGCACTATTAACATCGCGTACGGCTTCATGCCATAGAACGTAACTAACGAATAAATACAAAATTGCAATACCTGCAAAGGACATCAACCAAAGGCGCACCTCTGGCAAGAAACGTCGATGATCATTGACGATATTGTGCTCATAAGGGTCATCCACTAAGTGGGGGCGGCCTTCGCGGAATAAACTCGTCGTCTGATGGGTAATAAAGGTTAATAACTGATGTCGGTAGTTAGCTAGATCGTCGTTAAAGGCGTCTTCACCATAGCGACCACGAAAGCCCAACCCCAAAGCATATAGGTACATAACCGCCAAATCCACGTGGGTCGGATCGTGTTTTTTAATAAGTGCTTCTAGTCTTTCAAAAAATAATTCTCCAGCTCTTTGTGTATGAAAGACCTTGACCTCTAAAGAATGGTTTTCCCAATGCTTGCGCCCTATCCAATCAAAACCCAGGAAGACCTCGTCAGCTAGGGCAACCATGATGTATTGAGACTCTTCGTGCAGCGCAATGGCAAAGTCACCGATCTGGCGCGTTGCCTCAAGGGATTGTACTTCTAAAACCTCGTAGAAACGACGTTGAATACTATCGCAAAGCTCTTGTGCCGATACTTCGGGAGTGGTGGTATGCTCGTCCGCTATATTCTGGGCATAGCTCGTGCGCAAGGCACGCTCCTTCTCACGCAGCACTTCGTAATAGAAGTTCTTAAAGTTAACAAGGGCGAAGCTTGTTCTTGTTAAAATATAACTTAAATCCATTTACACCATTCGCCAGAATCAATAAAGTTTTATCTTATTATGAGGCGAATCGTATGCCGCAGACAAGCTACTTGCATTAAAAACAGCAATTCTCGTTGAAGATTGATTGATTTTTTGTAACCTTATCTCACCCTTCAGCGGGAATTGCTGCATTAAAATCATAGTCCGTAGCATGATTTTACAAATCCCGAATTGAATTCGGGATTTGTAAAAATGTAGAGCCAGCAAGGCGGCAACCCCAGAATGTTTACAACCCCATTGCTTTTTTTATGGCATCTGTGCACAATATGAGAGTTGAAAAGAGGGTTAGGATTGCATGCGCTGTTCATCTTATTGCACAGCGGATTCGTACCGGATAGATGACCTCGCGCGTTATTTACGTAGTGCGGGCTATGAGCCCAAGTTCTATGATGATGTCATCCATATCCGCAAGAGTTCTGTTGAAAATGAAGGGGATGCTTTTTTCTTCCCCTATGGTTGCGTTATTACATGGGGCTTTTCTGAGGAGGAAGATGAGCGCATCCTGGAGGAACTAGAGCCTTATCAGCATATTCCCCTTAAACACCCAACTCACGATGATTCCACTAACTATTTTATTGGGCCCGAGACAAAAATTAACGAAGAAGATGATGAAGTAATCATCGCTAATGATGATCCACTGATTAAGCTTTCCATGTCGCATGCTTTGTCACAGTCTGTAAAGCTTAACACTTTTGAAATCTCAACCGATAAAACCATCGAGAAAACACGCTTTTTACCAAATGAGCTGGCTATCAAGGGTAAGATTTCCATGTCGCGGCGTAAGCTGTCACAACAGCTGGGGCAGCTCTTTGCGGAGCGCAACTCTGTCAACTTGCATACGGATATTTTGGATACGCCGGAGTTTTTCTGGCGTCGCCCGCGCTATGAACCTTACTATGTGATGGCCACAGAGTATCTCGATATTACGACACGCATGAATATTTTAAACCGCAGGCTGGATGTCATTCATGAGCTGTATGAGATTTTGTCCAACGAATTGAATCACCGCCATTCCTCACGCTTGGAGTGGGTTATTATCTCGCTGATTGTGATCGAAGTCCTGATTGCCTTTTTCAGAGATATTTTAAAGTGGATTTGAAATCAATTCCCACTGAAAAATAAAAACTAGGGAAATTGTGGCTTTCAGAGTGGTGCAAAAAATATTTTTCTTGGATTTTTCCTAAAAAACTTGAGGTTGCAAAGATTCCTGGATTGCTTCGCAAGAGCTCGCAATGACGGCGTAAAGACCAGTAATGACGCCACATCCGTCATTGCGAGCTCTTGCGAAGCAATCCAGGAATCTTTAACCTTAGTAGCCCCAGAGTTGCTAATCTTCAGCGGGAA
Organism: Alphaproteobacteria bacterium; assembly: GCA_037146895.1. Lineage (GTDB taxonomy): Bacteria > Pseudomonadota > Alphaproteobacteria > Paracaedibacterales > JBAWWF01 > JBAWWF01. Next base: position 7,499 of record JBAWWF010000027.1, read on the forward strand.
TTGCTGAGAAATCAGTAAGATTTCTTAACTACCCAGGTCTGTTTCACAGCTCACAATGGTTCACCAATCGCTCGCAAGATCTCCGCATGGGTTGTTATTCCAGCAGCAACCTTCGCTAACCCCGCTTGCCATAGGCTTGTTTGCGGATATATCACACTGCTGGCCATCTCCCCTCTCGCCATCTCTCTGGAAATCTCTGGCGTCACGGGGAGCATCGTCGCTACAACCGTACGCCCATGATAGCCGCTGTGTTGGCACACCTCGCATCTCTGCCCCTGGCAAGAGTCGCAAAGCTTACGCACCAGACGTTGCGATACGGTACAGAGCAGATGATTGGCCAGGGATGGCAGCGGCACACCCAGATCTAGCAACCGTGTGATGGTTGCCAGGCAATCATTTGCATGTACGGTGGTGAGGACCAGATGCCCAGTCATAGCGGCGCGCACGGCCATTTGTGCCGTTTCTTCATCGCGAACCTCGCCGATCATCAGCACATCTGGGTCCTGGCGCAGCAACGAACGGATCCCATTAGCGAAACTCAAGACCTCCTTATCGCGAATTTCCGTTTGGCGGATACCGCTCAAGCGATATTCGATAGGCTGCTCTAGGGTTGCAATATGGCGCGTGTGGCTGTCCATGCCAGCTAGTAGTGTGTATAGAGTAGTGGTTTTGCCGGAGCCTGTGGGGCCGCTCAAAACAATCAACCCCTGGGGAGAGCCCGCTAGCTTTGTCAGCAGGGCCCGCTGGGTCGCATCAAAACCGAGCTCCTCAAGGTTTAGCAATTTCTTTGCCGGATCAAGAATCCGCACAACGATATTTTCGCCATGAAGAGTTGGATGAGTTGAAGTGCGGAAATTAACCATCCGACCGTAAAGCGCGCACGCAAAATGTCCGCTTTGCGGGCGGCGGGATTCAGCAATATCAAGCCCAGCTAGAATCTTAAGGCGCACACACAACGCGGGCCAGAGATTCTTATGCAACGGCTGCCCTGGCTGTAACAACCCATCGCACCGCAACTTAATCGAAATGATGGATTCTTCGGGTTGAAAGTGAATGTCGGAAGCATTGGCCCGCAAGGCTTTCAGGAGAAAATCTTCAATTATACGGATAACTTCAGCATCTTGGGAAAACGCGCCCTCCTCAGGTGGATAAGCCCGTGCAATGCTTTGTAGAATTTGTTGTGGGCTTGCGTGGTAGTAACAAAACTGTGTGGACGCAGTAAAATGATTGCGCAAGGCATCTTTCGCAAAAACATCCTCTGGATCAGCCATGGCTATGTGCGACAGCTCCTTCTCTTCCGCAAAGATAAGCATCCGGTGTTGGATGGCAAGCGCGCGGGGCAGACGAACTATCACATCCTCGTCAAACGTCAGCGTGTCTAAGTTAATGGCTGGATAACCGTTGTGTTCCGCCAGCATATGCTGGAGAACCAAAGAATCAATAAAGCCAAGGTTAACCAAAATCTCGCCCAAAAACTGTTGCTTGTGGCGTTGCTGGACCAAAGCTGCTTGCAGTTGCTCAGGGGTAATAAGCTTACTGTTAAGCAATTTCTCTCGTAGGCGGACTCCCATTGACACAAACCCTTACATTTTTTTCTTTGTTTCTATAGCACAATACACTTGGATAATACAACGACCTTAGGCCTCGTATGTATAGGAATACCCATGATGTTCGCAGTAGCAAAGGTACCAGCCTTTCTTGAACCAGCCTATGTTAGTATCGGGATCACGAGGAATCCACATCGTCTTTTCCGTATTCCCTAAGCAAATTTTGATTTTATCTGAAAAAACAGTAAAACCCCAATTGCTGGTTTGTTCATCATACTCGAGATGGTCGTCCAACAGTTCTCCAGCACTAATATGATTAAAAAAATCATCCATCGGGTCCAGGCTAGAGGACAAGTTATGGGGGATAGT
>JBAWWF010000028.1:0-8871 GCA_037146895.1 Alphaproteobacteria bacterium
GCGGAGGCCGCGCGTGTTTTGCGGCCTAATGGTCAGTTTGTATGCCTTGAGTTTAGCCAAACGCAGGCACCATGGTGGCAGACGGTTTATGATGCGTATTCTTTCAATGTCATCCCCTGTTTGGGGCAATTGATTGCTGGAGATCGGGAGTCATACCAATATTTGGTTGAGAGCATCCGCCGCTTCCCTAACCAAGAAACGCTTGGTAACATGATGAAAGAGGCTGGATTTACAGATGTTAGTTGGGATAATTTTTTAGGAGGGATTGCTGCCCTTCACGTAGCAAAACGTAATTATTAAGAGGTAACTATTCAGATTATGGGAGATATACCAATGGAGACTATTTCGATTCAACGCCTCGACCACGCTGGCGACTTACCATTGCCTGCTTACGCAACGCAAGGGAGTGCAGGCATGGATTTGTCTGCTAGTGAAGATTATAGCATAGCACCAGGAGAGAGTGCGTTAGTCCACACAGGGTTTGCTATAGCACTGCCTCCAGGGTATGAAGCACAGATCCGTCCACGTTCAGGATTAGCACTTAAGCATGGAATTACAGTGCTGAACGCGCCTGGTACGGTTGATTCTGATTACCGTGGTGAGCTCAAAGTCTTGCTTATTAACTTAGGACGAGAGGTTTTTAAGATTCAACGGGGGCACCGGATTGCCCAAATGGTTGTAGCACCGGTAACCACAGTTGCATGGCAAGAGAGCACGGCTTTACCACCGACACAGCGTCAAGATGCTGGGTATGGATCGACAGGCATACATATCCATGCCCCATAAATTTTGGGTTATCGTTGTTAGTTTCCTAGCTCTTACCCAAACGGTCTGGGCCGAGCCACAGCCCTTGCCGCGCTTTGTTGTCTTAAGATCAAGGGCGGTTAATGCACACGTCGGTCCAGGTGGCAAGTATCCGGTTGAATGGCGGTATGCACGGCAAAATCTTCCCGTAGAGATTATTGCGGAGTTTGAGACGTGGCGTCAGATACGCGATTATGAAGGTTCCATTGTCTGGGTTCATAAAAGTCTTCTGAGTGGCAAGCGTCATGCGATGGTTTTACAAAAAAATCGCAAGCTTTTTCATAAGCCTGATGTCAAATCGTCTGTGGTGGCGATTGCTGAGCCAGGTGTGTTGGGGCGATTGCTGGAATGCCACCAAGGATGGTGTCGTATTGATGCTCAAGGGCACAAAGGGTGGATCAAGCGGCATTTTTTGTGGGGCATATACCCACATGAAGAAAAGGTCAGATGAGCTTAGGGCTTGACGCTTTAATCTGGGCGTAAACGGGAATTGAATCTTCTCAAAGGCTTGTGGAAGCGAAAAGTAGCCAGTTTTTGTCCAGTTAGCAAAATAAGTTAGATTTTGGTCGCCGGATTACTTGAACCGATGCCCATAACATGAGCGTCAATTTTTTGACGTGAGTGCTGGAACTCCTTTAGCTCTTTTCCGTCAAGCTTCAAAGATGGCATTTTAGGAATTATTTTTTGAGGATCAACATGTTGTCCTTTGTAGATAACTTCATGGTGTAAATGATGTCCGGTTGCTGTGCCTGTCATTCCCACGCCGCCAACGCGTCGACCTTGCTTTACATGCTCACCAACCCTAACGTTTATAGTGCTTAAGTGAGCATAAACTGTTTTATAATCACCAGAATGTTGGATCACAACCTTCTTGCCGTATGCTCCATCATACCGTGCTTCAATGACTTTCCCATCGCCAGCAGCGTAAACATCCGTACCAGCAGGCGCAGCATAATCTGTTCCTTTATGGTCACGGGTGTACCCTAAAATAGGATGAAGTCGGCCCTTTCCTCCAGTACGTCTGGTGCTAAATTTGGAGCTAACGCGCCTCATCTTACTAGGATCCAATGGCGTTCTTAAAAAGGTTTTAACCAGGCTTTCCCCATTGGTGTTATAGTAGCCAACGGAGCCCCCAGACTTCCATCGGTACATTTTACATAACTTATCCTTGTGTGGGGCAAAAGCAACATAGTGAAGTTCACCTCTTATTACATTGCCATCGTCGTCCTCAAAAGCCTCATAAACGATTTCAAAAGGGCTACCTGATTTAGGGTCGCGTTGCCAGTCGATCTCGTAACTCAAGGCCTTAACCGCATCGCGCACAGTGTTTTCTGGCACACCCTGCGCCATTGCAGCTGAATAGAAGCTAGAGCCAACAACCCCATCTACACGCCGCATGACTTTATGCAAAGCAACCTTAGCGAGCTCTGCCTGATAAGTCCCTTGATCATCAAGCACTAACCGTAGGTTTTGCTCAAGAGATGGTTTAAAAGATAGCCCCAACAATTGCGTTTGAGTGCCATTTGTACTTACGCGAAAAGTAATTGATTTGCCCACCGTTAAGCTACGCGGATCAAACTTATGGCGAATAACCTCGGTAACACGTTGCGCTATATCCTTATCAACCCCTGCCTTGCGCAAAAGGATGTTAAAGGTATCGCCGCGCTCAATGACTAGCTGAATTTCTTTTTCTTCATAACTTGCTTCTGTTTGAACATTACGCGCAGCAATAGACCGAATTTCTTGGTCGATCTCTTGTGTTAAAGAGATATGAGCAGCATTGATTGATCTAGCCACTTCGACAACCGCTTCAGTTTTCGTCGCCCCTATCTTGGAAACGACAACCGGCGATAGCAAAGCTTCAGTTGATAAAGAGTTTAACGCCTGCTTATAGGAGTAATGAGACATTCCTACAGTAAGAGCTAGGCTTAACGAAAGGCTTAATAGGTAAAGGCGGCGGCGGCGTTGCAAAATAAGCTCCTCATCCTTTTAATCAATTAGTTAACAAATATTAATAACTTAAGGCTCGCAGAGATGACCTTAGGTGTCAATTTGATATTTTTGCCCTATTTGTTGTAAAATAGCCACACTTTAATAATGCCTCAGCGATTTGGATCGCATTAAGCGCAGCTCCTTTTCGGACGTTATCCGCAACTACCCACAAGCACAGGCCATGCGCCACGGTTGGGTCAACCCGCAAACGAGAGATAAAAACCGTATCCTCGTCTTGGCATTCTATGGGAGTGACATAGGTGCTTGTCTCGGGGTCATCTACCAAAGAAACGCCCGGGAAATTTCTAAGGGCGCGCCTCGCATCGGCAAGCTTCAGCGGGCTTGCAAATTCAATAGTCGCCGCCACCGCATGACCAATAAAAACGGGGACGCGAACGCACGTGGCAATAAGAGCAATGCTGGAGTCGAGAATCTTTTTAGTCTCCTCGGCCATTTTCCATTCTTCTTTAGTTGCACCGCTCTCTAAAAACTGATCGATATGAGGGATAACGTTAAAAGCAATGGGCTTAGTGAATTTTATTGCTTCTGCCGCATCATTAACAAAAGAACCGCGCGTTTGTGTGAAAAGCTCATCCATCCCTTCCTTACCTGCTCCTGAAACAGATTGGTAGGTTGAGCAAACAACGCGTGTAATGGGCGCCAGATCATGTAAGGGCTTTAAGGCCATCACGAGCTGAATTGTTGAACAATTGGGGTTGGCGATTAGCCGCGACTTCGTCTCTTGCAATATATGGCCGTTAACCTCAGGGATAACCAATGGAACATCAGGATTCATCCGAAAGTGAGATGTGTTATCAATAACTACGCAGCCTTGCTCAATTGCTTTGGGTGCGTAGATAGCAGAGACGGCACCGCCAGGAGAAAAAAGCGCCAGGTCGACCTTTGAGAAATCAAATGTCGTGAGGTCCTCCACTTTGAGTGTTCCCTGTTCTCCAAAGGAAACCTCTAGCCCCTGAGAGCGTGAAGAAGCCACAGCACGCACCTGCGATAACGCAAAGCCGCGCTCATCTAGGATGGTTAGCATTGTCCGTCCCACATTACCTGTGGCACCAACAACAGCAATACGTAACGATTGTTTTAATTTATGTGCAGCATTAGTTGACATATGTGTAGTTATAGAGATAGATTTGTAATAAGTAAAGTGTCAGGAATAAATAAATCCCATGCGCCGTTTTCTTGTTCGTAGCACTCTTATTCTTGGGCTGTGTGCTCTCGCTCTTTATGGTCGCGGGTGCTTCCTAAGCCGACAATTCCACAACCTTTTAGACGAGAACGTAGATGTTAGCAAAGAATCGCTAAGAATCACACCTACTGGCGGTATCACACTACGCTTTAAAGAAATTAAGATTAATTCAATGAATCTCCAGGGTGTAGTGGTCACACAGCCTTTGTGGTCCTGGAATGCCGCAAAGATTGTGATTAAAAAACTAGATTCTGTAACCCAAGATGCCACCATCACGGCGCAAGATATCCAAGGAGAAGGTCACTGGCAATCTAAGCAATTAATCCTGCATTATCACTTCCAAGAAGGTAGTGTGACCACACCAAAAGGTGTTGTGCCGCTTAGCAGCGATGGCGTGCTTCACTTGTTGCCTCACAGCACAGTAGTCTTTGAGACAGTCAAGCTAGCGAGTGATGATACAAGCCTTGGCGCAGAAGGTCAAATCGATTGGCGCACTAAAGATGGGCTGTTAACGCTCACCACCAATGATTACAAGCGTGTTCTTGCGCTTTTGGTCACCATTAATCTTATCACGGAAAACCAAGCAAAATTGGGGCGTCTCGGGAATTCTTTTGCGAACTTTTTCTCGAAACCATCTTCAGAACCACAGAGCATAACCATTACGTTTTCTCAAGGTGTAGTGCGATGGGGTCCGGTTACATTAGGAAATATATAAAGTAACTGCCCATTTCTACTAGTATTAAGGGAAGAGACAATCTTCAGCGGGAATTGCTGACAAATTAGGAGAGGATACACTAATTTGCAGGGATATATGCTATGACTTCAAAAAATATGTAAATACCCAGGTCATACTCAAGCACTGTGAAGATGAAGGGCTCCTGGATTGCTTCACTTCGTTCGCAATGACGGATAGAGACGCCCTGCCGTCATTGCGAGGCCACGCAGTGGCCGCGGCAATCCAGGATCTTCCCTTAATACAATACACTTGGGTAGTTACAAAAATATATAGCATTTGGGAATCTCAAGAATGGATTACATACAGAGATAAACACATCGCAGAAAAAATTAATTTTGCTTTTCAGGTGGCACCTGTATGCAGACTCATTGGCCCCAGTCAAATCAGATAATTCTTTGAACCCAAAGGTTAGTCAATAGCTCATGAACGTGGTTTTGTTGCAGCCGCTGATTCAAAGATGCGAAGTCAACGGTTGTCAAATCTTGATCTTGGTTAACACAAGAATAAACAACGGTCTCTTCTCCGGTTAGCGGGTCGCGGTGTTTTTGCAAACACTGTGCACAAATCCCCTTCATCATGCATTGCATGGGAGCGTTAATGCTAGCAAGCGCGCGGACATCGTCGCGAAAGAAAGAACGCACTTCAGCCACCGCTGCCATCATCCGATCCGAACCAATTGCCAAAACCCGATCTATAGTTTTCAAATCAAAAGTTTCGGCATACGCCCGTAGTGCCGCAATAATGTTGCCTTGAAAGCTCACATCGCCTGGACGCTCAGGCGTAAATCCTGGTGCTTCTTCGCAACACCACACGATTTTGTCAGCGGCCGCTTCAATTTCTGCCACCTTATAGCGATCGCTCATGTTTTTATAGGCGGCACAATAAATAACCTTATTGCCTTTTTGGCGCAACGCCGCCCCGATGGAGAATAGCACTGCATTGCCGAGGCCACCACCCATCAGCAATACCGCTTCATTGCTAGGAATCTCTGTCGGTGTACCTGTAGGCCCCATAAGCACCACAGGATCTCCTGGTTGCAGCGTAGCGCACAACCGCGAGGAGCCTCCCATCTCTAAAACAATCAGCGACACCAATCCTTCTGTTGTATATGCTGCCGCTCCGGTTAAGGCGATTCCTTCCATAGCTAATCTGGTGTCTTGATTGGACTTCGCATAGCGTTCGTAATTTTGCAAGCGATAGAACTGACCAGGCTGAAAAGCTTGCGCCGCAAAGGGGGCCCGCACAACAACCTCAACAATCGTTGGTGTCAAGCGCGTCACTCGTTCAACCGTTGGTCGCAATCCAGTATTAAGTGCGGCAAAAAGCGTAAGCGGAGTCACTGCCGAGGGCGGGCTCTTACGCAAAGCTCGCTCAATCACGGGATGCCCTTTCTTGGCACTAGCCATAGCTTTAACGACATTGCCAGCAAAAGAAGGGTGCAGGTCCCCAAAAAAACTTTGATTGCTATTTATCAAAACATAGGTCTCTTTTGGCTTAGCTAGCCGCTCAGGCTGGGCCGACTTTCCATCATCATCAAGGGCTTGAAAGATTACAGGTTCATCATACTGTAGATTGGTATTGGGTTGCGTACCGGCAGCAATTAGAATAGTTCGCGCCGGCAAGGTAGTCTCTTGCTTTTGTATGCGTACCTGTAATCCTACAGCCGAATTATAAGCATTCGTAATGACTTCTTGCGGCACAGCGTCTTCCAAGAATGCAATGCCCTCCTCAAGTGCTTTTGCGACTTCTTCATGATTCAAGATATAGCTTGGCGATTCTATTAGCTTGCGACGATAAACAACAGTGACGCCCCCCCACGAATGGAGAAGCTCGTGTCGCTGTGATTCTTTGTCTGTTGCAAGGAGCGCAGCTGCGTGCTCCAGCATTTCTGCGGCAATCTCACGATCTTCGGACGTCCAACCAGCTTCAACAACGGCCTGGCCTTGTTCAGCTACAAGAGTTTGATAGCGATGATAAAACTTTTCGACTTGTTGTGGATAGTAAGCGAGTGCTTCTGTTGCCGTATCAATCGCCGTTAAGCCACCACCGATCACCACCACTGGCAAACGCAACCCAAGATTAGCTAACGAAGAACGCTTCGCTGCTCCGGTTAATTGTAGAGCCATCAGGAAATCGCTTGCCTGGCGCACACCTTTGGCTAAGCCGTTCTTCAGCGGAATGCGCGTCGGGGAGCCAGCACCCATGCATAATGCAATGTGGTCAAACCCCAGCGAGAGTGCCTGCTCTGTGGTCAGAGTACCACCATAGCGCACTCCCCCAAACAACAGGAAATGCTTGCGTCGCTCCAACAAAAGCCGGATGATTTTCAGGAAATTCTTATCCCAACGAACAGTGATCCCATATTCAGCAACGCCGCCAAATCCTTCATTTACTCTAGTATCAAGTGGTTCGCTAATATCACTAACGTTCAAGATAGGTTGAAAAAGGGCTGGATCCAAGGGCTCGATCTTTAAGCCGTCGATCCCGACCACACTATGTCCTTGTTGTAGTAAATAGTGCGCCAACGTAAATCCCGCTGGTCCCATTCCTACGACCAGAACTTTGTAAGGAGAAAGAGGCAAGGGCAAGAATGCTCGAAAGTTAAGCGGATTCCACCTGGTCAATAAACTATAAATCTCAAATCCCCACGGAAGGTTGAGGACATCCATCAAAATTTGCGTCTCAATACCAGGAATATTAACGGGCTCTTGTTTTTGGAAGATACACGCCTTCATGCAATCATTGCAAATACGATTGCCCGTCGCTGCCACCAGGGGATTATCGATTATAATGATGGCGAGTGCCCCCAGGGTGAACCCTTGCGCTTTTGTTTCGTTCATCTCGGAGATTTTTTGCTCCAAAGGACAACCGATTAATGGCTTATCCCAGGCATTACGCTGAAACTGCTCTGTGGCGGCTGTGTCTTTGGGGTGCAAGCCCTTGGAGCACGAATCTTTGCTTTGATGGTGACACCAGATGCAATAATTGGCCTGATCCAAGCTTTGCGCGCGCGTCAACCCAGGATCTGTACACGCAAAGCCATTGCGGTGGCGTAAATGTGCCCCTATTTGGACTGTAACGTCTCCCTGCTGTTTTTGGATAGTCTCTACTAGTGTTGCGGGAGTGAGTTTTTGAGGAACGTGGAACAGAACGCTCTGCCGCCATCCCTGATGACAGGCCCATGCAGCATAACGTGCAGCAACCGTTAAGGCATGCTCATGCGCTGCCTCATCACGCAACCATGCCGTTATAGCTTTCGCAAAATCGAGCTCATCCCAGGCTGCGTTTCCCAACAGCTCGCCTAAGGTTTTTGCTAATGCAGCACCGTCAAAACTTTGCGCTTCAGGATACTTCTTTAAAGCATGACGTTGCACAAAGGAACGCTTGATAGTGAACAAAGGTGCCAAGTTGTGCTGTGCTTCTTGAAGGCACAAAATTTCGCTCGTGATCGCAAACAGTTGTCCGATGAAAACTTCTAGTGATGGCGCAAGGTCTAGGAGAAGCTGGCTCTCGGCCATTGCTTCCGGTGGATTCTGCCGTGCTGCGACAAGGCGTTGGTGCAGCAATGGATCGTTTGTACTCAGAAATGCTAAGAAATGGCCATCAAGCTTTAGAAGGCCCGCGTTCTCATAAAGATCAGAAAAACAAAGGCCAAAAGCAAGATTTAAGTTTTTGAGCATATTTCATTTTAGTGCTTTACATCTTTGCCATCAATGATTTTTCTGAACCCTGACAAACCCGCACAGTTTTGCGGAAAAGCCTTGACTAGGGGTCAATTAATGCTCACTTAATAGGATAAGTATAAATACTTTAATCAACGCGAGACTGGATTTTTATGGCGAAGGAAGATTTATTAGAGTTTAATGGCGTTGTCGTTGAACTACTGCCCAATGCAACTTTTCGCGTTAAATTAGAAAACGATCATGTCATTTTAGCCCACACATCAGGTCGTATGCGCAAGAACCGGATTAGCGTTCTGGCTGGCGATAAGGTCATTGTCGAAATGACGCCTTATGACTTAACCAAAGGGCGCATCATTTTCCGTCAAAAATAATGGTTATGAAGTGATAACTAACCAGAATCGCAAAAACCGTGAGGATGAAAGATTCCTGGATTGCCGCGCTTCGCTCGCAAT
>JBAWWF010000029.1:0-8860 GCA_037146895.1 Alphaproteobacteria bacterium
TTAGAGCAAACCAAGGAATAGAAGGTTTTGCCAAGAGGTTGCACGATGCGGGGTTGTGGGCTCGTGATACAGAAGATACGCAAGCTATCGTCGATATCCTCAAAAACAATAATTATACGATTGGGGATGAGGGCGCAGATTTGCTCTACGCCTTGCTTTATGACCACCAAGAGCGGTGGGAAGCAGAAGAAAGCGTGAGGCGCGCCGTATTAGCAAACCATCACCAAGCAAGCTCTGTTGGTCTTATTCAATTTCATGCGCAACTCCGCAATCTTGAGATGTTCATGGGCGATGAAGAGATTGCGGAAGCGAAAGCAAATAAGCCTCTATTTAGCAAAATGGACACTAACCGTCGCAACAGAATATTAGCACATCGGTCTTTGACTAAATTGAAAAACCAGGTTCCGTTAAATCAACAAATCTCTGACGAATTTTTGGATGTTTATATTGCGACAGAGGAGTTTAATTGGAACCACAAGAATGAGCAAACTTTAGTAGACGAAATCATGCCTCATCTTAATGAGCACGCCGCACCTGTTCTGCCTGCTGACGTTGATCCTTTTCAAGGAAAACCCGGCCATAGCCTGATAGATGATACCGCTGCTCCCAAGAAAGTGCTTACACAAACGGAGATGCGAGCTTTACGGGCCCAAAGGTTCCAAAAACCGCCCGCTCCTTAATAACCTCAGTTCGGGATAAAAAAGCTTAAAAGTGAGGTGCTATCTCATACTTGTCATGCCGGAGATTAGATTTTCTTGGACGAACATCGTGAGTCCTTTAGAAAATCTTATCGTCCGGTATGACAGTGGGGCACGTCTTATGGCTTTCTCTTTTATCCCGAACTGAGATTATATAGGATTGATGCAGGTCACACTTTAATCACACCGCTTCTTAACAGAAATTTAACCAAAACATAATAGAGTAAATGGAGGTAGATTTTATAAGGCAATTGCAATGCACACTCGAAATTACAGGCTTGTCTTCCTAGCACTGGTACTGGCTTTTTTACCTTTATCCCAAGCCCACGCCCTGTGGGCATGCGGAACCCATTGCACCGAATCTGCCTGTAAAGCAAACCCATCAATAGCTACGGAATGCGTTGAAAAATGCTCTTCTGCTACTGGTTTCAATAAGCCGTCGCCTGTTTGTAAAGTTATATTTGATAAACTTTCTACCTCAACCGGCGTAGGTGATCCAGAATATATCAAAAAGCTTCATGGAATATTTTTTTTCGCTCTGCAAAAAGAAAATCAAAAACCAGACGCAGATAGTGGCGGCAAACTTAAGATTCCACCAAACGCCAATGCTGACACTATTGCTACTGCTGTCAAAAAAGAGATTAGAAGAGTTTTAGATGTTTGGGATGCTAAATACATAACGAAGCTTACTGCAAGAATACCATCTCACTTGGGATCCCTTATTACAAAGTGTAAAGAGCCTCCCAGTAATTGTGGAATCTATGAGAACGAAGGTCTAGCTCGTATGCTATACTGCCCTAATTCACTACTAACAAATTGTACTAAAGCTTTTGAAAACAAATTCGCCGGGGAAGAAATGAAGATCGTTTTTGATGCAGATGCTAGTAATTATCTTGGTGTACCTCAGAATCCAGCTGCCTTAGGGGTTAACACTCCAGGATATTCCCAGACTCAAGGTGGCTTTGGGATGCAACCAGGCACTTCAGGATACAATCCGAACCAGAGCGGCCAAGGTTTTGGAATGCAACCAGGTAATCCAGGGTATGTCACTCCTCAAGGATATGGCACTCAAGGATATGGTACTCAAGGCCAATACTCCCAAGGCAACCAAGGCAACCAAGGATATGCTCAAGGCCAAAGATATAGAGATCCAAACGACGAGGATGAGGATTATTATACTAGCTGATGAGGAAGAGGATTATACTGATATAGGCAGCGGTAGAAATTCCACTCCTACATTGTCGCGCAGAGCAGTTTCTGTTACATTATAACCATAAATACTGCTGAAGGAATCTCTGCCGCCAATGAATATCATCGACGCGATTATTTTAATCGTTCTTGCGCTCTCGGCCATCATTGGTCTGATACGTGGTCTAACCCGCGAGGGCCTGGGGCTGATAGGATGGGTCGGCGCAACATTACTAGCACCACTAAGTCTTCCAGCGGTTAGCCCCATTGCCCGCGGCTATATCAGCAACCCTATGATCGCTGATGGTATTACCCTAACCGCTAGCTTCATTATTCTGCTCATTGCCTTTACAATTATCAGCCACATCCTGGCAAGCCATGTCAAAAACAGCAAAGTTGGCGGCCTTGATCGCGTTCTAGGACTCGGTTTTGGGATTATGCGCGGCACTTTCATGTTTGGAACTTTGGAAATTGGTTTATCTATCTTTGTTGGGCGCGAGCAATATCCGAATCCCATCACCGAGTCTAAGCTCATGCCTGCGGTTGTTCATTTGAGCAATGGATTAAAGGAACTCATTCCACAACGCATTCTGGACATGGCTCGCAGCTATGCACCGCCACCGCCAGCAGCATCTGCACCGACAGTTTCTGCATCTACAACGTCTGCTCCGCTGCCACCGACACCAACGTCGACACAGCCACCAACGTCGACATCATTTAATCCTTTGCAACCTACCACTGATCTACAATCTCGGCAAAGGTTAGCCCTTAAGGAAATCACTAAAGCCGCTGCTGCTGCCGCAGTTGATCAAACCGTCACTGACCTGGCTCAACTAAAGCCACAATCACAAAAAACTTCGACAGAAGATCAGGCTGGTTACAATAAAGCACAGCGAAGTGAGATGGATAGGCTAGTGCAAACTACGGAGTAAGAGGGCTAAAAAATACTGCATTTTAGGATTTACATATATATAAAATCTAGTTACAGATATATAAGTCGTTAGAAGATGGATATAGTACTATGTTAGAAACTTTTGATTCTCGCCGCCGTACAACCCAAGCTCAGAGGGGTCTTGCCGAAAATCCCGTGGAAGCCAAACTAAAACTTGTTGTTTCTAATAAGCATCCTCTTAAAGGAGTAACACTACCTCAAGTAGAACAAAATAGTCGTAGTCGCAAGAGTTTTTTTGCAACTGAAGTCCGATTCAAGGGGCCTTGTCTTTATAGAATGGCCATACAAGACCCATCCCATTACGTGGCAGTCAATCTCATCTTGGAAATTAAGGAAGCTCTAGATGAATTTGACCAAGGATCGGTAATTTGCTATTTTCCTAAGATATCGGATGAAATATTGCAAGAGCTTACACGTCAAGACAATAACCTTTACAGCATAATTATGATCCAATTCCAGATGAAGATTTTAGAGCGGTTGTTGTTATTCTGCGCTACTCACAATGCCACAACATTGGTGATTTTCGCAAACGATCAGAATGATGATTTAGGAATATACCAAGACTTTCTAGCTTATCAAGATCACCTATTTGTCCCCAATAGTGAAATGACAGAGCTGGTTATTGCTGCCGATCAAGGCGCATATCGTTCTTGGATGGACTTTATGCACAGAGTCACTGTTGAGCTTCGTCAAATGTTATGGAACGAGCAATATTCTAGCTCTACCATTAAGAAGTATTTAAAATCTCGTCCTCTCTAATACACTGGAATCACATGATTTTACGTGGAATTGGTATATGCCGGAATCAGCAATTCCGGATAACGATCAAAGTGTTGTTACTCCTAGTGTGTGTTCAAAATATTTTTTGCAAAGTTTATTGGTTTAAAGTAAGGCCTGGATTGCTTCGCTGCGCTCGCAATGACGAAAGTGGCGTCATTACTAGCTCTCCGCCGTCATTGCGAGCGCAGCGAAGCAATCCAGTTCTTAGGCGATTGACCAATCGCGGTCCTGGAATTGCTTTACTGGAATCACATGATTTTGCGGTGGAGCGGGTATAACTTAATCTAAAAGTGGATACCGCCGGAGCCGTTAGGTTTTTATCCTCTCGCGGCCTGACTTAACAGGTGGTGGCCATATAACCAAACCACGGTTTGGACAGGGACAGCCGCCTAGAGATGAAATTGGGCCCAGGGATGTAACCTGGACGCACTCCACAGTACCCCCTCATACATAGGCGATATTGCTTGTGATTGCAAGGGGTCCTCGCAATAGTCAACAACACACTCTCCATCTCGAAGAGTGATTTTTAGTAAGTTGGAGTGTGATATACCCATCCCACATGATTCCGCTATAGCTACCTTCTATTTACTGACAACAACAAGTGCGGGGCGTAAGAGTCGACCATTTAGGACATATCCTTTTTGGAAAACCTGTAGGATTGTGCCGCTCTCTTTGGAGGCATCTGCCACTTCAGACATTGCTTGGTGAAAATGGGGATCAAATTTTTCATCCAAAGGATCGAGAAGTTCAATCCCTTGACGTTCAAATGCAGCTAGAAGCTCGCGTTCTGTCATTTCAATTCCAGAAATAAGAGATTGCACGGAAGCAGGTAATTCATCAATTTTTGGGCAACTTTCTAAAGCCCGCCGCAAATTATCGCCAACAGCAAGCATCTCCCGTGCAAAGCCCGCACTGGCAAATTTGCGCGCCTCTTCACGTTCCCGCTCACTACGTTTACGCAAATTCTCCGTGTCCGCTAGTGCGCGCAACCATTGGTCCTTGAGGTGATTAAGTTCATCCTCAAGCATTTGCTCTCGCGTTTTCTCTGGTTCCGGCTCTGCGATCACGTTTTCTATAGTGACACCGAGGGCGTCTTCCAATTCTTCACCTAACGGTGTTTTTCCATCGTACTGATTCATAATATTCCTCAACTCAAAAGTCGGCCAATAATTTTGGCTGTATAATCAACCATAGGGATAATACGGCTGTAGTTCATCCGCGTGGGACCTATGACACCGATAGCACCCAATATTTGTTGACGAGATCCCTTGCAAGATGCCACAACTAGCGAGCATCCCGCAAGGTCAAAAAGACGATTATCTGCCCCAATAAAAATCTGCACCCCTTGCGCTTGAATAGATGCATCGATGAGCTTGCAAACAGCCTCCTTGCCTTCGAGCACAGTAAACAGCTCACGAATTTTATCGAGATTTTCAAGTCCCGTAACGTTTTGCAGCAAATGGCTTTGGCCGCGTAGAATCAATGATCCCGTCTTTGCTTCCTCTCCACCAGCCCAAACTGCGATACCGGCCTCAATAACCTTTGTCGTAAGTGTATCTAAGCTAGCTCGATCTCGACTCAGTTCTTCTCCGATTACGTTCTTAGCATCAGCAAGCGTTCTGCCGATCATCCGTGATTGGAGAAAGCGCGTTGCTTCGCTTAAGATGCTTGGCGATATGTCTTCGGGAATTTCGATAATGCGATTTTCGACAACACCGTCTTCGTTAATCAGAACGACAAGGGCACGTGCCCTTCCATCAGAGGTCCCTAAGTGCAAAAACTCAATCTGCCGCAAAGGAGCCTCCGTCTTGGGGGCCAGAATAAGGCTTGCGCAATCGGATAGCCCTGCTAATGCTAGGGTTGCTTCAGAAAATAGTGATTCAAAATCTCGCCCCACAGCCGTACAGCGGGACTCCAGAATCTGGCGGTCGCTTTCATCTATTTCACCAATCTCCAACAAGCCATGGACAAAATAGCGCATGCCAGCTTCTGTTGGCAGGCGACCTGCCGAGGTGTGCGGCGAATAAAGCAGTCCGGCATCTTCTAAAGAAACCATGATATTGCGGATTGTCGCAGGCGATAAACTGGATCCCAAACGCTGCGATAGCGTGCGCGACCCCACAGGCTCGCCTGTCTCCACATATGTATCGACAAGCTCACGAAATATCTCGATTGATCGACTTTGTAATTCCGCCACAGATAGCGTCATAGTCCCTCAGTTACACTAGTTAGATGCTTAATTTTCTCAATAGAAAGTCCTGTACCCTTATGTACATCTTCAACGCTCATCCCCATATCAAGCAATTTACGTGCGATCTTTTCTCCTCTCTTTTCCCACCCCTCATCATACTTGGAGCCCATCAACGAAAGATGGTCTCGTTCATGCTTTTCCTCTTGCTCATAGGTGTTCATTTCTATTTCACTCCAGTTAAAGCGATTGAGCTCATTGTAGGCCCTCTCAATAATCGAATCATTGCCAACAATTGCCGCTACATCAGATTCTGAGGTTTTTTTGCAATATTTGAAAAAATACATCCATTTATCAGTTATATTTTCCAGTTGATGGATTGTCTTCGTGAATTTGGGTAGCTCTAGGAATGAAAAAGCCAGGTGCTTGAGATCGTGATCATAGGTGTCCTTCTCTAGGATAATATGGTCGGATTTAAAACTCGCGCGGTTGGGGAACATAACGAAATCAGTAATAGCTAAAAACACGACTTCCCGCAAATTATGATATTGGTCACCCACATTGGCTTGGTTAATGTAAGCCTTGGACGCATAGTACTGCGCTCTTTCCGCAAAGCCTTTATCATGGGCAACTTGCATTTCCACGATGTACTGTCGGCCACTTTTATCCTTACAGAGGATATCTACTATGCTGGTTTTTTTGGACGCAATTTCTGGATCTTGAATGGTTTTTAAAAACTCGATATCGACAATACTAGGGTTGTCTTTAAACATTGCCATATCATTCAGGAAATGCATTAGAATGTCTTTGTTCTTTTCGGTGCCAAAAATTTTCCGAAAAGCAACATCGTTCTTTGGGTCAAGGTATTTGGTGATCATTATATTTTTTCCTTCCTTGTTATTATGCGACTAATCATATCACAAAACCACACCGCGATCATGCTTTTAATACACCATAGTGTTTTTGTTTGACAGGGAGCCAGAAGCTGTTTAGGTTAAAATTGAGATTTCTGGAGGGGTGGCCGAGAGGCTGAAGGCGACGGTTTGCTAAACCGTTATACGGCCAAAAGCCGTATCGAGGGTTCGAATCCCTCTCCCTCCACCATCCGCCTTCGCTATCTCGCCTTAGTGCTACGCGCGACGGCGGCTTAGCTACGACGAGATTAATCGAGTCGAAGCGTGCGAAACGGAATGCCACGTCGTAGTGAAACGAAGACGGGCTGTTTATGTATTTGTAATTATTCAGAGGGGTAACTATTCAGATTATGAGGCAAATGCAAGCGCAATCGAGAACCGGAGCGGAGTGTATTCTTCATACATGAGCACGCGGCACGCGCAGATTAAGCGTAGCAGTTGCCCATAGGCTGAATAGTTACAAATAAGGTTTATAAAATGACGACACACTTACGTATCGTATTAACCGCCGGTTTTGCCATGTTCTCCATGTTTTTTGGTTCTGGCAATCTAGTCTTTCCGCTTCAATTAGGAAAAATAGCAGGCGATGACTATGGTGTGGCGTTTTTAGGCTTAATGGTCACAGCGGTACTCGTGCCTTTTTTGGGACTATTGGCGATGATCCTTTTCGCTGGCAACCGCGAAGCATTCTTTGCAACAATCGGTCGCAAACCCGCCTTTGTTCTAACCGCCATTATGCTAGCACTCATTGGACCATTTGGAGTTGTCCCCCGTTGTATTACGGTTGCTTATGGTAGCGTCAAGGTCGCCTTCCCCGACTTTCCTTTTATCGTTTTTTGCTTTTTATTTTCTTGTGCCGTAGGTGCTTTGATTTGGCAAAAGAATCGTGTAGTTGAAATTATCGGCGTGTTCCTAACTCCATGGAAACTTGGTGGTATTATAGTTCTTATTGCCGCTGGCATCCTGACCGGAAGCACCCCTATGCCTAGCACTGAGGCCTTATCCACGAGCTTTATGCACGGGATCTCCCTGGGCTATCAAACGATGGACTTGATAGCTGCATTTTTCTTCTCAGCAGCTATCGTCCATTATTTACGCAATCATCTTGCTAGTAAAATCCCCCAACAAAATATGAACCGCACGTTGATTAAGTTGAGTTTGGGTGCAAGCCTGATTGGCGCAACACTTCTTGTGATTATTTATGCAGGGTTCGTCATAATGGGTGCCAAGCATAGCGTCCAATTTGCTGGCGCACAGCCTGAAGAATTCCTAAGCCTCATCGCTCATTATAGCCTAGGATCAGCCGCCACGGTTATTGTCTGCTTAACATTAACTGTCGCCTGCCTCGCAACTGCCGTTATTTTAACTGAACTTGTTGTTGAGTTCTTAGAAGAAGACGTTATGCCAAATCGCATAACTCATGGCCAAGCTGTCATCCTGACCTTAGCCATTACTTTTGCAGTATCTCTGCTTGGGTTTTCCATAATCGCGCAAGGGTTAAAAGCGATCCTGGGTTATGCTTATCCTGCATTGATCATATTCACGTTGATGAGCATTTTTGATAAAACTACGGGCAAACAATGGGCCGGTAAATGTTTTTGGGTTACCATCGGTTTGTTCGGTCTCTATGCGGTATGGGGCAGCTACAATTGAAGGTATTGCTGCTTGCCCTAACCTTCTTGCTTGCACCGTTTTACACCCACGCCAGCGCGCCCTCCAAGGTGCTAACTGTCGTTACAACATTCCCTATTCTACAAGATTTGACACAACAGATTGTTGGTGATCGAGCAGGTATCAGAGTCTATTCCATTGTTAAAGGCAAAGCTGATCCCCATACTTATCAACCAAAAACAGATGACGGTAAAATTGTGGCTAATGCCGACCTGATCATTACCAATGGCCTAGGTTTTGAGGCTGGATGGATGGACAGGCTCATCACAAGCTCGGGCTCTAAGGCGCGTGTTTTTATAGCGGCTCAGTCCATTAAGCCGCGCATTCTGATCTTGCCCCATAGTGGTGATCCTGTTCCTGATCCGCACACCTGGCATAATGTGAGAAACGCTATCGCAATAGCAAAAGTTATCCTTGATGCCCTTACGAGCATTGATCCTGATGGACGCACTCACTACGAAGCACAATT
>JBAWWF010000030.1:0-8639 GCA_037146895.1 Alphaproteobacteria bacterium
GCGAAAAATTTCAAAATTTACGTCATCCTGTGGTCAAAAAAAGATACGCTCTTTTAAGGCTTCTCTGACTATTTGGAAAGGCAAAAAATCAAAGCCACGTATGTTTTTAGATTCTGCGAACAAAATAAAAAAAAGTGCCATGGCTTTGTTAACGAAATTAAAGAAGCCAAGCCGGATCTTATTTTCACATGGGGAACCTCTGCTTGTGAAGCAATTGCCGGAACCATCGATGCACCCAACAAGCAAGAGTATATTTGGGATATTCCCATTATTAGCCTTATCGTGACAGACCCTATTAAATCAAAAGTTATATTTGATCTAAAGAAAACTGGCCGTAATGTAACCGGAGTAAACCATGTGGCACCCGTTACTTCACATATCGAAGCTATGAAGTCATACCTCAAGGATCTGAAAAAGGTCGCAGCTCTTTATAACCCAACGGAAACCAACTCTAAAATCATGATTGAGGAATTAAAAAGTATCGGCCCAGAATATGGATTAGAAATCACCGATCATCCGATTCCACTGAACGATAAGCACGCACCAATGTCAGAAAAGATTGCCGAGGAAATTGACAAAATAGCCGAAGAAAACTCCCAATTTATTTATCTGCCAGCAGATACCTTTTTATTAACCAACATTGGAACGGTTATGGACGCCGCCAACAAACATAAGTTGTTGACCATGGGAACAACCGAATTAGCTTTTGTCTCTGATAATCGCCCTCTGATGGGCTTCTTAAGTCATTACTATGATGTTGGATTGTTTGGTGGCTTCAAGGCAGAACAAATTCTGATCTATGGTAAAAACCCAAATGAGATTCCATATGAGAAGCTAAAAAACTTCTCTCTCATTCTTTCTCCAGAAGTTTTCAGAAAAATAAAGATACACCCGCCACTATCAATCCTAAAGTACTCTGAAATATTACCAGAGCTGGATTCTAACGTAAAAAAGGATGCAGATAATGGAAATCGCTGAAGGTGGCTTAAAAAGGTACTTCGACCTTATAATAATTAAAACAATTATACTAACAATGCTGTCTTCTCTAATTATGGCAATGATATTATTTAACCTTCACATCAATATACAAGAAAAAACTCTGCAAACTGAGATGGATAACCGTTCTCGTGCCGTTGGTATATCGATTATTAGTGTTTTTGAACTTGGGCTTAAACTGGGTATTCCCTTTGGAGGAATGGTCAGAGTGCCTGAATTTCTCAATACCAACATGAAAAACGCTAATGAATTAGGGTACATTGCCATTACCGATGCTAATGGCGAATTACTTTATCATACAGATAATTTTAAAAATTCTATCCGAGGGTCTTTTAAGAGGTTCTCGTTAAGCGTTTCCAATGATGATGATGTATTGCCATATTATGCTATCTCCAACTTTCACAACCTTCCTATCCGCATAAAAAACAATAACGAGACGTTTGGTTACCTGCATCTTGGTGTTTCGCAAACGGTCACAACCGCCCACATTAATGATGTTTATTACGACATCATGACCATTTTATTCGTTTCTATGATCGTGGGTTTTGAGTTCCTTATTTTCTTTTTTAGAAACTCGGTGACCCTGCCTATCTCTAATCTCACAACCTTAATGAAACGCGTTACTAATTTTAACTACACAACAACAGCTCTATCAAAAACCCGAGATGAGATTGGAAAATTAATCAAATCCTTGAATGAATTTATTGAATATTTTACTACGCACGCTAAGCATTTACGAAATGAATCAAAAACATTAGACAAATATTATACTGATAAAGATAGATTGCTTATGATCAATGAAACCATTCATGACATTAAAGAAAAGTATACATTCCCAAAAAACATGCCGATCAGAGAGCCTGTTAGACCAGTAACTGAAAATCTAAGACTGCCCGCCTTTTTGATCATGCTTGCAGAGACTGTATTAGTCACCATTTTACCGACTTATGCTGCACAATTTTATGATGCGAGCTTCATCATCTCAAAACCTCTCTTAAGCAGTACCCCCATTATAGTTTTTATGATATTTGCCGGAATATCGATCCCGTTTGCAACTTTTGTGTCTTATCGTATTGGCTTCCAGAAAACGTTCGTGCTCGGCACCGCTATCTCCATTCTTGGTTATCTAACTAATTTTTGGATGGAAGATTTATCAGGCCTATTAACCGGACGCGCTATTTCCGCCTTTGGCTATGGTATATCCTATATATGCTGCCAGAATTATATTTCTGCTTACTCATCAGAAGAAAAACGTATTCAAACCTATGCTATATTTGCGACTGCCCTTGCGGCATCATACATATGTGGTGCTCCCATAGGTGGTATTTTAGTTGATAATATTGGTTATCGGTACACATTCTGCCTGGCATCACTGATCTCTATGATCGCCCTGATTATGGGATATCTATATATTTTCGACTTTGAAGGCCATACACTGTTTAAAAAACGGGAGACCAGGAAAACCCTTCTCAGTTTATTCAAGCTTAAACCTCTAGCTTTCGCAGTCATAGCTTCTGGTTTCCCAGCGCGGTTAATCTTTACGTCACTACTTCGTTTTATTTATCCGCTTTATTTGACAACCTATCTCGGCAATACACAGTCGAACACCGGCCGTATTATCATGGTGTTTGGAATTATGAGCTTTGTTATAGCCCCCCTGGTAGTGCGCTTTGTTGAAAAAATACCTAATCCTAGGGTCCTACTTATTGCTAGTTCATTCATTATAGCGGCAGCAATTATTTTAGATACAGTGATGAGAAACACGCAAGGAGCCATTATTGGATTAGCAATTTACGCGATTGGTTCTGTTGTCCACACATTAGCAATGATGGCGACACTTGAATACGTTGCTCACAAAGAGTTTGCCAATTATTCCAAAAGCTCAATCCTTGGTTTTTACTTTATTTTTGAAAGAATTGGTATGGCTTTGGGACCAGCCTGCACAGGCATTCTCTTAACCTTCTTTAGTTTTCAAGAAACGCTGTCTAAGTTGGCTTATTTTGTCATTTTCACTAACTCTATTTATTTGTTTTATACATTTTACGAAAGCATGATGGAATCAAAAACAACCCAAAAGGACGCAACATGATAAAAATGAACCACAAAGTTTCGTTGCTAATTTTTATTATACTTTTGTTAAGCCTGTTGCTGCAAACAGTTCTTATGCATTTTCGTTATCACATTACGCGCTCTGATTTGATCAACGCTCGTTTTAATGTTGTTGCCAATGAACTAAAAGGTTCCATCGACAAAAGTTTAAAATTAGGGATCAATCTTGCGCAATTAGCAAACACACAACAGCTTATCGAGAAATCAAAAAAACAGGAACCAATGATTAATTCAATTACAGTTTTTATGCTAGATGACAAAAACATGAATGAAATTTTCAAAACAGGCGCAGTAAAATCACCTACAGATTTACAAAAAAAAGTTATGTCAAACATGGAGGCAACAAAAACCGATTACTGGCATTTCAATTACGGAGAAGACAGTGAATATATAGGTATAACCCTCAGAGACGCCATTGGCATTCGTATTGGCGGTTTATATATGGATTATTCTGCGTCCATTGTGAACAGTGAAGAAAAAATTGAGGTAGGCAATCTTTACCTTCGCTTGGCAATAATGATTCTTGTTGCCTTGATCGTAAGCCTTATTGTGGGTAATCAAATAATAAAACCGTTAAGTACCTGCTTTGATGCCATGAACAAAAACATTCAAAACTTATTAGCTAATCAAAATAGCGAAGTCGACCTTAGCCAGATTAGCCAGGCTGAGTTAAGAAAAGATTTTCTAAAGATGTACAGCTCAATCAAACAAAGTATGGAATCTTTAGATTATTTACAAAAATGGATTAACGAAGTCCAATAATGGCATTGATTTAAGGATATTAATTATGTTTCCATTCGATTTAAAAAGAGGAATAAAAACGGAAATCTTATCCAAGATATTAATATTGATGTGCTTGTCCATCGCGATAATTGTAGCTTACAGCTATATTAAAAGCAAAGAAGCCAACATTGAAACTGCGGAGGGATTTGCCCAAAAACTTAATTCTTCCTCCATTTCACAAACATCCAACTACCTAAGAACAGCAAGCACTATCATAAAAAATGCGGCCATGCTCTTGAAGGATCAAGATATTGTTGCCGATGTAAATGCCCCCATTATGCGATATATGCTGGATGTTTTAAGAACAACAGATCAGATTGCCACTTTAACTTTTACGAGCGAAAAAGGCGTATTGATTGCAGCTACCGATTTAAGTGGCTTTTCTAAAAACCTACTAAAGTCTGAGATGGTAACTGAAGGAGATGGCTATCCCCTTCAAACAATGGAGGAAGATCACAAAGAAAAAAATGATACCTATTATTTTGATAGAAATGGCAGATATATGTCAAATAGAGCCATTGC
Source organism: Alphaproteobacteria bacterium (assembly GCA_037146895.1). Lineage (GTDB taxonomy): Bacteria > Pseudomonadota > Alphaproteobacteria > Paracaedibacterales > JBAWWF01 > JBAWWF01. The sequence continues at coordinate 4,411 of JBAWWF010000030.1, forward strand.
TGAAAATATCCCTAATTTCAGAAAGCTTTCATGGTACAAGGCGGCCGCAAATACCACCAAGATCGTCTGGTCAGACATTCACCTTTTGCCATCGAACAACCTACCTGGCATTAGCTGTTCAATGCCCATATATAGTGCTGACAATAATTTAAAAGGTGTTATTTCTGCTGATTTAACTACCAATGATATTTCTAGCATTTTAAATGAGATGCGCATTAATGATGGCACAAGAACATTTATTGTTAACCTTGAGGGTCAAATCATTGCTGATTCTGACATGTCACAAAACATCCCTCTTATTAACACACAGCCAGATGAAGCAACAGCGACTACAATTTTAAAAGCCTCAGCAACAAACGAAGACACTAACCTATCAAAAGCCATAGAGTATTATAAAAACACAACAAAAATTAATGGTTCTGTTTTAAATCTCTCATTTAACATCAAAAACGAAAAAGGTGAAGACCACATTGTGATAGCAACGAGATTTCCTGAGGCCTTCAAGCTCAATTGGAAAATCTTCTCTTTTACGCCTATTGCTGATTTAACTGATAAGTTAGTAAGTATTCAGACCAACCTATTTTATATCTCAATATTTATTTTATTAATAGTTATTACGTTTATATACTTTCAGACGCAATCTTTATCAGAACCCATAGTGGAACTGACCCAAGAGGCCAGCAAAATTAGAAAACTTGAGCTCGATGAAGGGATTTATTTAAAGAGCAACATTGTGGAATTACAAGAGCTTAGTAATTCGATGAAAGATCTCAAGTCGAATTTTACTATGTTTGCAAAATACATTCCTAAAGGGCTCGTTGAAAAACTGGTGCATTCCGGGCAAAAAGCTACTCTCGGGGGCAGCTTAAACAATATAACGATTATGTTTTCTGACGTTGAAAGTTTTTCTACCGTTTCCGAAAACATGCTCCCTGAACAGCTCATGCTCCATCTATCCGATTACTTCGAGGAGTTAACCAAAGTTATCATGGACAATAACGGCAGTATCGATAAGTTTATTGGTGATGCCATCATGGCTTTCTGGGGGGCTCCTGAAGTTGACCACAATCAACCATATAATTCATGCCGCGCTGCCTTGCTTTGCCAACAAAAATTGAGAATTATGAACAAATATTGGCAGAGTGTGAACAAACCAATGCTAAAAACGCGCATAGGTATCCATAAAGGCTCTGCCGTCGTCGGTAACGTGGGATCATCAGAGCGTATGAACTACACAGCCATAGGCGACAGCGTGAACCTAGCCTCTCGCCTTGAGGGGATTAATAAGATGTACGGAACCTATATCATCATTAGCCAAACCGTCAAAGACACCCTACCAGAGGGATTTATAACCAGACCTGTGGATATTGTCACTGTTAAAGGCAAAACCCAAGGCATTAAGGCATATGAACTAGTAGGACTTAATGGCGACCCACGTATACAGGCAATTCCTCCGGAACATCAGGTCTTTTATACTACGTTTACGAAAGCGTTTGACTTGTACATATCCAGACAATGGAAAGAATCCAAGGAACTACTACAAAACCTAAAAGCAGACAATGATACCATCTATAAGATAAACGATAGATTGATAGATATGTATATCGGTCGCTGCGATACGTTCCTAACCGCACCACCACCTGACAATTGGAATGGTGTAACTCATCTTCAAGAGAAGTAACAATCAAAAGTTGCGTTAATACGTAACTACCCAGGTGTTGCTAAGAGCCTGGATTGCCGCGCTTCGCTCGCAATGACGGCGGAGAGCTAGTAGTGACGCCACTTCCGTCATTGCAAGCGAAGCGCGGCAATCCAGTATTTTTCATTTTTACTATGCTTGAGTATGGCCTGGGGAGCTGCATTAACCCTTCCTTAATTATATACCTTCATAATAATCATAAATAAAAATGGAGTATAACTATGAAAACAAACACACAAATAACTGTGAATTTACTAATAAAATTAATGCTTATTCTAACATTACACGGTCTATTCTTATCAGCAGAAGCAGCGAGCGCAAGCAGTGCTGATAATCTTCCAGTACCGAATGAGAACTCAACCGCTGGAAACCCAACCATCCCACCAGAAACACCCGCAGAGTCATCAGAGAGCAAAGATGGCAAAGAGAAAAAAGGATGCAACTGTAGGAAAGATTAGTCAGGCAGAAGAGGGGTAATAGTAGATAGGTGACAGCAGAAACCTCAAACACCGTGAAGCTGCCGGCTTTCCTGGATTGCTTCACTTCGTTCGCAATGACGAATGGGGTACCTCGTCCGTCATTGCGAGGCCCCTCTTGGGGCCGCGGCAATCCAGGCCTTCGGCGAAATTATCGAGCAGCTGCCAGAAGTCAGGTATCTGTTTCTATTTCTGTACCCTGACCTCTGACCTCTGACTTCTGTCGTCTATCCTCCGGATTACTGATTAGTAATCCATTCCGCCCATACCACCCATTCCGCCACCGCCACCTGGAGCAGCGGATGACTTTGGTTCAGGGATCTCAGCTACCATAGCCTCTGTCGTAATCATCAATCCAGCGACTGAAGCAGCATCTTGCAAGGCTGTCCGTACCACTTTTGTTGGATCGATAATGCCGAACTTGAACATATCGCCATAGCGATCATTCTGTGCATCGTAACCAAAATTGTTATCAGCACTATCTAGTAGCTTTCCGGCGACAATTGAACCATCTGCTCCAGCATTGACAGCGATCTGACGGCAAGGAGCAGCCAGCGCATGGCGAACAATACGCACACCAACGTCTTGATCGGCATTCGCACCTTTCATACCATCGAGCACCTTTATCGCATAAAGCAATGCCGTGCCACCACCAGGAACAACGCCCTCCTCAATAGCTGCACGTGTTGCGTGCATAGCATCCTCAACGCGATCTTTACGCTCTTTAACCTCAACTTCAGTTGCGCCGCCCACGCGAATAACCGCTATACCGCCGCTTAGCTTTGCGAGGCGCTCTTGCAATTTTTCACGATCATAATCAGATGTTGTTTCCTCGACCTGCTTACGAATCTGCTCACAACGACCTTGGATGTCAGTCTTCTGGCCAGAACCATCGATAATGGTTGTGTCATCTTTGGTAATACTGACTTTTTTCGCCGAACCTAGCATTTGTAAGGTTACGGTCTCAAGCTTAATGCCCAAATCCTCGGAAACGAGCTGACCACCGGTAAGAACCGCAATGTCTTCCAACATCGCTTTGCGACGATCACCAAATCCAGGTGCTTTAACCGCAGCAACCTTTAAGCCACCACGTAATTTGTTAACCACGAGAGTAGCCAAAGCTTCACCCTCAACATCCTCAGCCAAAATCAATAAAGGCCGCCCTGACTGTACTATCGCCTCAAGAACCGGCAACATCGCTTGCAAAGCAGAGAGTTTCTTCTCAAGAATGAGGATATATGGATTCTCTAGCTCACAAATCATTTTCTCAGGATTAGTGATGAAATAAGGGGAAATATAACCACGATCAAATTGCATACCCTCAACAACATCCAACTCTGTATGTAGAGACTTTGCTTCTTCGATTGTGATCACACCTTCTTTGCCAACTCTTTCAACAGCTTTAGCCAACATCTCGCCGATGTCCTTCTCGCCATTAGCTGAAATTGTACCAACTTGAGCAATTTCTTCATTGGTTGAAACTTTTTTGCTGCGCTTCTTTATTTCCGCAACAACCGCTTCAACTGCTAACTCAATACCGCGCTTGAGATCCATAGGATTCATCCCAGCAGCTACAGCTTTGACACCTTCTGTAACAATGGATTGTGCGAGAACAGTCGCTGTTGTCGTACCATCGCCAGCAATGTCAGACGTTCTGGAAGCAACTTCGCGCAACATCTGCGCGCCCATTCTCTCATAAGGATCTTTAGGATCTACTTCTTTAGCTACCGTTACACCGTCTTTGGTGATCCTTGGACCGCCAAAAGACTTTTCAATAACGACATTACGTCCCTTAGGCCCGAGCGTTACCTTAACGGCATCGGCCAACAAGTTAACGCCGCGCAACATCTTATCGCGTGCCTCTGTCGAAAAACGTACTTCTTTATTTGCCATATCATTATTCTCCCACTCTTAATTTAACTAAGCACTCTTGTGATCAAGTATTCCCATGATGTCCGATTCCTTCATAACGAGAAAATCGTGACCATCAAGCTTGATCTCGGTACCGGACCACTTTCCAAAAAGGATGCGATCACCAGCTTTTACATCCAGGG
>JBAWWF010000031.1:0-8572 GCA_037146895.1 Alphaproteobacteria bacterium
TCGCCCGCAAGCAATTCTCTTCGATTGGGATAATACACTTGTTGCAAGCATGAATATGATTTGCAACGCCGTTAACAACACGCTTGAAAAATTAAACAAACATCTTCTTTCATATGAACAAGTGTACCAAAGTACGCACCAATCGCCACGAGATACATTTATAGAGGTATTTGGAGCAGATGCACCTGAGGCTATGGTCATTTTCTATGAGTTTATACATGCGACTCCGATGGAAAAGCGTTTTGATCCTTTGCCAGGAGCGCAAGTTGCTCTGGAAAAAATCAAACAGGCTGGCATTCCTATGGGGGTTGTCAGCAATAAGCAAGCAGCTACTTTACGTGCTGAAATTGACTTTATCGTGTGGCAAGACTATTTCCATACGGTTATAGGTTCGGGGGATGCTGAGGCTGATAAACCTTCGCCCGCACCGCTGAATCTTGCTTTAGAGCGCATGAGCTTGAAGGCTTCACCAAACATATGGTTTATTGGGGATTCGCCTGTTGATTGGGCAGCCGCACAACAAAGCGGGTGCCGACCTTTTAGCATCCATGTTGCTTCCGTCGATCCGGCAATTTTTCATTTTAACGATCTCCACCACATGGCAGAAATTATTGATTTTAGCTAAGGGCTAGTAAGGTTATTATTTTACGAGCCCTAAAACCAAAAGGGGCTTGATTGCTGTTTTTATTTCAGCTAAAAGAGGTCTTGTACAACAAATAAGAAAGAGAGGTTAACATGACAGATATTGGTGGCGTTTCAGTACAGCAACTCCGTAGTTTTATTGAACGCGTTGAACGATTAGAGGATGAAAAGGCAGAATTAGCCGAACAAATCCGCGAAGTACTGGCTGAGGCTAAGGGCGAGGGTTTTGATACCAAAGTCATGCGCCAGGTTATCCGCATGCGCCGGATGAAGAGAGAGGAACTAGCGGAGCAAGAGGCCCTGCTGGACCTCTATCGCCAGGCCCTGGGAATGGACGGGCAAAATAACAATGAGGTTGCGGCTTAGAGATGCTGGATAAAGCCGCTAACGCCATTGATCATGATTTGTACGGCCAGTGCTGCTAGGATGATGCCGAAAACGCGTGTGAGCACGTTTGTGCCAGTAACTCCTAGCAGCCGCATCACAGAATCGCCCATGTACAATACAGCATAGGTTATCCCTAACACTAAAAAGAGCACGAAAATGACCTGTGCTTGAGCAAAAATATTGATTTCTTCTGCTTGGTGAGCCACCATAACGACCGTAGTCAAGGCTCCAGGGCCCGCAATGAGCGGGATCGCTAAAGGAAAAACGGATATATCATCACGTTTGAATGCTTCCTTACTCTCATCTGCCGTCGTTGAGTGAAAACCCGAATCTTTCGCCACAACCATTTCAATAGCTGCTAATAGCAGTAAACCGCCACCAGCGATATTGAGTGCTGGTTGTGAAATGCCAAGCATATGAAAAAGCTTGTCTCCCAGAACCGCAAAAACAACGAGGACCCCAGCAGCAATTGAGCAGGCCTTTAATGCAGTGTTTCGTTTGCCGACAGGTGTATCATTACGTGTTAACATAATAAACATCGGCAAAACCGCAAATGGATCAATAACAACAAACAGCTTGATAAAGATTTGATACAAAAGTTCATTTGGCATTTAATGTACTACCATTTTAGTGAGCGTATAATGCAAGTATACCTGTAAAATTCATGTTGTGACACAAATTATTACTACAGATGAACATTAAAATACTGTGAGATCATAGAAGATATCATAATTTTTTGCACTGCCACTGCAAAAATTCAAGTTTTCTGCCAACTTCGCACAATTGAAGACCGAGCTTGCGCAACACTCTACATTAAGTTACAGTTAGTGTAACTTAATGTAGAGTGTTAAGCCCATGCAGTCTATGAGATATTTAGTTAATTGGCTTGATCAACACGCTGATAGCGCGCGTTATTTGTTTGTACTACAAGATCTAAGAGCACTTTTTCCTGATATGTCCGATTCAACTTATAGAACGCTACTAAGTCGAACTGTGCGTGCTGGGTATTTAGGTAGAGTATGTCGTGGCTTATATATTTATAAAAGAGCTTATACCCCAAGTGGATTGGTGTTATTTCATGCGGCTGCCCTCTTGAGAGCTAGTGAATTTAATTATATCAGTCTTGAAACTGTTTTAAGTGATGTAGGGGTTATTTCTCAAATTCCTATAAATTGGATTTCGATTATGTCATCTGGTCGGAGCAGTATAGTCTCTTGCGGTGAATTTGGAAAAATAGAATTTGTTCATACCAATAAAAAGCCTGCTCATGTAATGAAGCAGCTATCTTATGATGCAAATTGTAGATTATGGAGGGCGAGCGTACCGCTGGCATTACGGGATATGAAAGCCACACACCGAAATCGTGATTTAATTGATTGGGATACTGCAAATGAGTTTATTTGATCAGCTAGTTACGGAGGCTTTGGGAAACCAGCCAAAATTAGCACCTTTACGGGTAGTTGTAGAAAAAGAACTGCTGCATCATGACATACTGAGGGTGCTAAGCCATAACAATTTACTAACAAATCTTACTTTTATAGGAGGAACATGCCTACGGTGTTGTTACGGGGGTATTCGATTAAGCGAAGATCTGGATTTTACAGGAGGCAATGATTTTACGCGCGATAGTCTATCTGCAATGGGACAAGTATTAACTGAAAACCTTGAGCGTAAATATGGTCTTTTGGTTAAAGTTACCGAGCCTATAAAAGATAAAAAAGTCGACACATGGAAAATTAAAGTTGAGACCAGGCAAGAGCACAAACATTTGCGAGTGCAACGCATTAACATAGACATTTGTGCTGTACCATCCTATCAAAAGCGTCCGATGATGATATTAAATCCTTATGGTGTTGATATGGGTACTAGTGGATTAATTATACAAGCACAAAGTCGTGAAGAAATTTATGCAGATAAACTTATCGCTTTTGCACTCCGGCCAAATCGCATACATTATCGTGATTTATGGGACATAGTATGGCTTCACACCAACGGAATAAAGCCCAATTTCGCATTAATACCCGATAAACTCCGAGATCGCAATCATACGCTAGAATCTTTTTTAAGTTTATTTAATGCTCGAGAACAGTCATTAAGGGAAAATAGACAGCTTCCATTAGAATTTAAACAGGAGATACAGCGTTTTTTGCCTGTTGATCTAGTTAATCAAATAAAAGAACAAGATATTTGGGTTGTTATAAGCCATTTGATAAGCGATGCACGACCACTCATTGTGGAGAGTTGCCCATAACTGTATTTCCGAGAGTCCTAAGGCTTAGAGCTTGAGAATATGAGCGTGGTGGGTTTTTAATGCTTGTAGACGCCAGACAAGGTTTAGGCTCTGTTGGGCAGCCGCCGCACTGACCTGTGGTTCTACACGTTGCCGCACAATGTCACAAAAATGCTGATATTGCATGGTCAAGGCCTGCGCCTGTTGTTTTATGGGCAAGGCATTTGCTTCTTTCTGCCCAGGTGATTGCACAGACAAATGTTGATTCAAAAGATCGGCCCTATAAAAGCCTGTCGCCGTCGTCACCGTTAGTTCACGCAAACGACACGGCGTTATGCGACTTGCGGTTATGTTTGCCAGCGTCCCATCCTCAAAGTGCAGCAGAGCATCACAATGATCATCGCGAATAAACGTACCATGCAAATCCGTAACTGGTTTATTAGTCAGGGTTAAAATCAAATCAATATCATGAATCATCAAGTCCATGATGACATCTGTGTCAACAATCCGGCTGCTATCGTAATTAAGCCGTCGCGCGGCAATGGAGATAAGCTCTTGTCCGCGTACAGCTTCTTGTAAGGCAAGGAAAGTTGGATTATAACGCTCCGAATGTCCGACGAGGATGGGAACTGTATTGGCAATAGCAACCAAATCAGCTACTTCTGCTGCATGAATCGATAGCGGCTTCTCGATGAGGCAGGGTATACCTTGTTCCAAAAAATGCTTTGCTAGCGAATAATGCGTCGGTGAAGGCGATGTAATCGTCACGCAATCAACAGGGCAGTTAAGCGATTCCACCGATGAGAACACTGAACAACCGTAGTGCTGCTCTATGTCGCTATGCTTTGACTCATCTGGCTCAACGATTGCTACAACCTTAAAGGAATCAGACTGCTGAAGAGCTTGGTTGTGAAACTGCCCCATGCGACCATAGCCAACGATAGCAAGACGTAAGTCGCTGTCCATTTAGCCAACCATCCGCATAGGTTTGGATGAGGATATGGCCGAGCGAAGCGTTTCAATAATATGCATCTGTACTGCTTCTTCTAGATAAGGATGCATCGGCAAACTCAAAACTTGTTGTGAGAGGCTCTCTGTTACGCTCATGTCTCCCCTGGGATAAGACAGATAAGCGGGCTGCTCATGCAAGCCTTTAACATAGTAAATCATAGTTGGAATATCAGCCGCCTCCATCGCTTGAACCAACATGTTGCGGTCCACTGACGGTCCCAAGCTAATGGTGTACTGAGCCCAGCTAGATGTGGTGCGCGGAATAACGACAGGCGTTGATACAATATCACGCAGCCCTTCTGTATAACGCTTCGCTATGACCTGACGACGCTCTAACTCATCATCAAAGATGTCAAGTTTTTGCAAAAGAATCGCTGCTTGCATCGTCTCTAGACGCCCATTCATGCCAATGCGGACATTATCGTATTTGTCTCGGCCCTGCCCATGTATACGCAAAGATCGCAACGTTTCCGCAAGTTCCGTGTCATTAGTGAAAATAGCACCGCCCTCACCATAGCAACCAAGAGGTTTTGCAGGGAAAAAGCTGGTTGTCGTCAGGCGTCCGTAGCCTCCGGCTCGTCTGCCTCGATACGTAGAACCAAAACTCTGCGCAGCATCAACCATGCTCCATAGACCATGCTGCTTAGCTACTTTTTCAATTTGCATATGATCAGCTGGTTGCCCAAATAAATCGACAGGAATAATGCCCGTTGGCTTTAGGCCGTGTTTGCGCGCAAGATCGATGGCTTTCTCTAGCTTAAGCGGGTCCAGGTTATAGGTATCTGGCAAAACATCGACAAAAACCGGAGTTGCGCCTACTAAGGTTACAACCTCTGCTGTGGCTGCAAAAGTAAAACTGGGGACAAATATTGCATCGCCAGGCTTAACATTAAGTGCCATCAAACCAAGGACCAGCGCATCTGTACCATTGGCACAGGTGATCACATGTTTAACATTACAATACTGTGCGAGCGACGCTTCCAATTCAAAGACTTCAGGGCCCATTATGTACTGTCCGTGGTCCAAAACCCGCAATAATGCTGCTTCAACCTGTGGACGAATCCTCTGCTGCTGTGCGCTTAAATCAATAAAGGCAATCATAATTAATCCCTAATAATGTCTCAATTCTATTTTAGAGTAGCATAGCTAAAAAATATTGCGGCAAATCCATTTGTTACGAGTTTTTACTTTCGTTACATAGTGCAATATACTGAGATCAGAATTATTGCAGGAGGTTGGTTATGATTGATAAACCGCAGGGATATAGCAAGTGTGCGCGGTTCTTGCATTGGTTAATGGCGGTTTGGATGATCGTTATGTTAGCAGTGGGTTTTTATATGGTCGACCTGCCATCGGGGCCTTTGCGATTTGGCACATTCTATCCCATCCACAAGATTAGTGGGTTTTTCTTTCTCTTTTTTGTGATTTTTAGACTATTTTGGCGCAGCACACATCCTGCTCCTCCTTTGCCTAAGATGCATCCGATACATCGCTTTTTTGCTAAGGCGAGTATTCCCGTACTTTATGCCATTATGTTCATTATGCCTATCAGCGGCTTTGTGATGTCTCATGCCAGCGGCCATCCAATCGCCTTTGGGAGTTTCGGCACATTGCCTGCGATGCTGCCACAAAACCCGCAACTTGCTAATTGGGCATCTGAAATCCATCGCATACTTCCCTTTGCCATTATTTTTATCTTGGCTATGCATATTCTGGCAGCTCTCTATCATCACTTTATACTCAAGGATACAGTCTTGCGCCGGATGATAAGGGGCGGCACTTAATTCAGTTGCTAAAGCACTAGCTTTCCTTGATTATGTGTGTGTAAACTCATCGCATAGCGTAAGGAGGGGACATGGTTTTTTTAAGCAAGATTGTGACAAAAGGGGGAGATAAGGGGAAAACCTCTCTTGGTGATGGTAAGCGCATTTTTAAATCAGACGTGCGTATTGCAGCTATTGGCACCGTGGACGAGGCTAATTCCTTTATCGGGCTGGCACGCCAATCAGTTTCTGGTCCTGTTGATGAGCTTCTTGCATCAATCCAGAATGATTTGTTTGATGTTGGAGCTGATTTATGTATGCCAGACCTTAAAGAAAAAGCTCTGCGTGTAGGGGATAAGCATATTAAAGCACTCGAAACACATATCGAGCATTTCAATGCGTCATTGCTGCCTATAAGGTCCTTTGTCCTCCCAGGCGGCAGTGCAGCATCGGCTTCCATGCATGTTGCGCGCACGGTTGTGCGGCGAGCCGAGCGGGATGTTGTAGCTTTGCAAATCAAAACCCCTATCAACCCATTAGTCACTCAGTATCTAAATCGACTCTCTGATCTGTTATTTATTTTAGGACGCTATCTTAATGATAAGGGCAAAAATGATAATTTATGGGTGCCAGCAGGAGAGATAAAAGAATGACCAAAGATGGTGTTACAGAAGAAAGACCTCTGACAGAAAGCTCTTTTGAGGAAGCTATGGGTGAACTTGAATCGCTGGTGCGACGTTTGGAAGAAGGGCGGTTTCCGCTGGAAGAAGCTATTCAAGTCTACGAGCGCGGTACTGCATTACGTAAGCATTGCGAGGCGAAGCTCAAAGCGGCACATATGAAGGTGGAGCAGATTATGATTAATGCAGAGGGTAATGTTACAATGAAACCCTTTGGTGATTCAGGTGATGTATAAATCTCCCGCTTTTGAGGCCTTTTTGCATGATTTGATTGTGGCGGATCATCCGCAATTGCAGCAAGCGATGCAGTATGCGGTAGCAGGCAGCGGTAAGCATATCCGCCCGTGGCTTGTGTTTCAATGCGGGAAGCTCGTGGGGCTTCAGGAGAACTCACTCTGGCCAATTGCCGCTGCCATTGAGTTGGTGCACAGCTACTCCTTAGTTCATGATGATTTGCCGGCCATGGATAATGCTGACATGCGTCGTGGCAAGCCCAGTTGTTGGCGGGCATTTGATGAGGCTACAGCGATTTTGGTGGGTGACGCTCTGCTGCCTCTGGCTTTCTCGGTATTAACCCAGATTGAGGCAGAGCCATCCTGTATCGTGAAACTCATTCAAGAACTAGCGTACGCCACGGGAGTGCATGGTATGGTGGCTGGGCAAATGTTCGATATCTGCCCAGAGAAAAACCTAGGGCCTGAGGCCTTGCAGGAAACCCAGCGACTAAAAACAGCCGTGCTCATAGCATTTAGCTGCGTGGCTCCGGCGTTGATCGCTAAGAAACCGCCGCAAGTACAGGAAGCTCTTCGGCAATTTGGCGAGTGCCTCGGGCTACTGTACCAATTGACAGACGATATCATCGACGCACAAGAGGATCAGGAAGCACAATCGACATGGGTCAAGGTAGTGGGGCTAGACGCAGCGCAGGCAGTTGCCGATACTTGGCACCAGACAGCGCAACAGGCTCTATCCATTGTAGGTGGCGACACACAACCCCTAGATGATTTTCTAAATTGGGTACGCTTTAGGGGGCTATAAAAATTAACAAACTAGCAAATCGCTAAAGTCGATGATATGAGAGAAATAATCCTGATCCGGCACATCTTCATGAACTCCTAAACCTAGGCATTATATTTCCTTTTTTAAACTGCCATCTTCCAGGCACATCCGATAAACGACAAATGTCAATTATCGGATGTAGCAACACCGTGAATCACTTGCCTAGGGGTGCGATTAAGAATGAGACTTAGGCAAGTTCCTCGGGTCAAGCCCGAGGATCTATCTAGAAAATTGATATAAATCTCACTCTTAGCGGAATTGCTGAAAAAAGGTAGCCGGACTACGCGCAATAAGAAGCGGGAATTATCATCAAGCACCATCAAGGCATCAACAATACAAAACAAACCTTCCCGCTTCCCCTCTTGAGTAGGGCGAGCAGTTATTGGTCTGTCTTATCCTCGCAGACTTGATAATGTTCCTCAATCATACTCACGTCTCTCCTCAAGTCACGAACAATGATAGAAAGACGCGCCACCGAGGTGTCTATCATGAACACCTTTTCCTTTAAAACCTTTAAAAGATGGGGGGATATCGGTAAGCTCTCTTTAGCCATGATTGACTCCTGGTAAGCTCAAGTTAATCGTGGTTAGTGATGCTCAGGTGTTCTCAAGGCCCTGGGCTTCACGCCTCACTAGGGTTAAGAAACAACCATTGATTCTTAACCTTGAAACTGACGGTACACCCACTCGAATAACGATGCAAGAAAAAGTAACAGAAAAATAACAATTTTTAGTCAATAATTTTTCTTGACGCAAAGCATCTGGTTCGTGGTATGTTCGTCGTGCAATAATAAACAATAG
>JBAWWF010000032.1:0-8359 GCA_037146895.1 Alphaproteobacteria bacterium
AAAATAGCGCATTCGCTTACGCTCATTGCTATTTTCTAGCTTCCGGTATGACAGTTGAGGGTTGTCACGCCTCTCTATTATCCTGAATTGAGGTTAAGTAGTAGAAATCACTGGGGCCTTGGGGGCTCCGTCCTTTTGCGCTAGAGAAATTATTATTTTTTGAGCTATTGCTTTGTAGCTTTCTGCTTCTGGTGTTTGCGGGCTGGCAACAACGAGGGGGATGCCACTATCGCTGCCTGTGCGAATGGGTAAGTAAAGCGGGATTTCGCCGAGAAATGGGACTTGGCATAGTTCTGCTTCATGCCTAGCACCGCCATGACTAAAGATCTCCGAAGCTTTGCCGCAATGCGGGCAATGGAAAATACTCATGTTTTCAATAATTCCCAGTACAGGAACATCCACTTTGCGGAACATCTCAAGCCCTTTGCGGGCGTCAATGAGTGCAATATCTTGCGGCGTAGAAACAATAATCGCTCCAGCCATGCGTGTTTGCTGCACTAGGGTTAGCTGAACATCCCCTGTCCCTGGTGGCATGTCGATGAGAAGGATGTCGACGTCTTGCCATAACACGTCCTTGAGCATTTGCTTCAACGCCCCTTGGATCATGGGTCCACGCCAAATCATAGGTGTGTTTGGTGCAATCATAAATCCGATGGAGAAACACTGGATGCCAAATTTTTCAATTGGAATGAGCTTTTTATCCGCAGATACACCAGGCTTTTCGTTGATGCCCATGAGCATTGGCAGGGAAGGGCCATAGATGTCCGCATCAAGAATACCAACGCGCTGTCCGCTCTGCGCAAGAGCTGCGGCCAAGTTCACAGCTGTTGTTGATTTTCCTACACCACCTTTGCCCGAAGCAATGGCTACGATGCTTTTGACGCCTGCAATGGCTAATGGATCAACAAACATGGCAGCACCTACGACAAGAACTATGGCCGTTTAATAAAATTTGTCGGTTTTTTTTGGAAAACATCATCTTAAAGCCTTTATCGTATGTAAATACTTGTATACACTTCTATAGAGAAGATAGCAAATTTTGATAAAGGAAAACACAAGAATGCCTTGGAAAGATCAGGGTGGGTCAGGAGACGGCCCCTGGGGTGGAGGGGGTTCTGGCCCTGGTTCTAAAGGCCCAGAAGATGGCAAAAATCCGTGGGTGCGTCGTCCGGCAAACCCTCAGAATCAAAAGGTCGATGATCTCATAAACGGCTTGATTGAGAAGCTGCGTCGCATGATGGGCGGTGGCGGTGGTGGCGGGTCAAAATCACCACGTGCGAGAATGGGAGGTGCTTTTCTGGGGTTAGGGATAGCCTTTCTTGTGTGGCTTTCCACAGGTCTTTGTCGAGTTAATGAAGGTGAAAATGGAGTCATCTTACGCTTTGGTGAGATGATTGCTATCACAACAGCAGGGCTGCATTACCACTGGCCAACGCCATTTGAGAGGGTGATTGTCCAGCGCGTTTCGGCAGTGAACCGCATTGATGGTGGCGCGCGTCTTGATGCGAAAGGTGCCACTGCTGATAATACAGATCAGACGCTCATCTTAACCGGTGACGAGAACATGGTTTTAACCAACTATACGGTTTTGTGGCGGATTAAGGATATTAAGGATTTTCTTTTTACGGCACGTGATCCAGAGGATACAATCCAAGTTGCCGCAGAAAGTGTTTTGCGAGAGGTCTTTGGCGTTAGCACAGCGCGCTCTGTTCTAACAGAAGGGCGTGATTCTATCGGGCAGAAAACCCAGGAGTTCTTGCAAAAGCTAATGGATGAGTATCATCTTGGGGTTGAGATTGTCAGTGTGCAATTGCAAAGAGTTGAACCTCCAGCCGAGGTCGTTGAAGCTTTTAACGATGTGCAGGCTTCGTTGGTTGATGCTGATCGTTCCCGTAATGAGGCGGAGGGATATCGTAATGATATTGTGCCGCGGGCCAGAGGTGAAGCGCAAAAAATCATCAAAGGGGCGGAGGCTTATACCTATCAGGTTGTGGCACACGCGGAAGGTGAGGGATTGCGCTTTACAAAAATGTTGGAAGTGTTAAGCCAAAATAAGCAGCTCATTATGACGCGTAGCTATCTGGATACTATGCAGGAAGTTTTTGGTAATACGCATAAGATTATTATCGATAGCAAGGTAGCGAAAAGCGTGATGTCTTATCTACCCTTAAACGAACTACGCAAAGGTAAAGCAATGCCGAGTAAGATGCCAGGCGCAGGGGAAAAACCTGCAATTCCTGATGCTAACGAAACAACCAAGCAAGCAGGTGGATAAATCATGAAAATATTTAATAATCCGCTTGCGCTGGCTGTTTCCGTATTCATTCTTTTTGTTGCGGGGTGGGGTACATTCTTTATCGTTGAGCAGACGCAACAGGTAACAGTCTTACAGTTTGGTGAGTTGCAACGTGTTATCAATACGCCTGGTTTAAAAATGAAGATTCCTTTTCTTCAAGAGGTTGTTTTTTATGAACGTCGTATTTTGGATTTAGGTTCAGCAGCACCAGTGCGCATTACTATGAGTGATCAGAAGCGTTTGTGGGTTGATTCGTATACGCGCTACCGAATTGTTGATCCTTTGCTTTTCTATCGTACGGTGAGGCCTGCGGATGAAACGGGTGCGCGTTCCAGGCTTGATGTGCTTGTGAGCAGCTCTATCCGCAATGTCCTAGGTAAATCAACGCTGCGTGGGCTTTTGTCGGAAGAGCGTTCACAAATTATGCGTCAAATCCAGGAGGAGGTGAGTACGTTCGCCAAAACCTTAGGTATAGAAGTTATCGATGTGCGTATTATCAGGGCGGAATTGCCGGCAGAGAATCGCAAAGCGGTTTTTGCGCGCATGAATTCTGATCTATACCGCATTGCTATGGAGAATCGTGCTAAAGGTGTGGAGTCTGCGAAGACAATCGAAGCGAATGCTAATAAGGAGCGTACGGTTATTTTATCTGATGCAGAAAAGCAAGCAGAATCCGTTCGTGGTGAGGGTGATGCTAAAGCGGGAACAATAGCTGCACGGACTTTGGGGCAGAACTTAGAATATTATACTTTTGATAAGAAAATGCGGATTTTGAAGGAAACTATGAACGCAGATAATACAACCTTGGTCTTAACGACAGAGAGCGAACTACTGCAACTTATTGAACAAAGTAACATCCACACTAAGAATTAAGATTTGAGGAGATATCAGCTATGCGTTTGAACAAACAATTAATCGCGCTTAACGTTGCGGCTATTTTTCTATGCGCTACTTTGGGGACGAGTTATGCTTTGTCCGATAAAGTCGAGAGGAAGCCGGAATCAGCTGCATCAGCTGCATCAGCTGCGGCCGCCTCATCGGCTGCGTCAGCGGCATCATCATCAGCTGCGTCGGCTGCATCTAGTCAGGCGGCTAGCGAGAGTGCCAAGCCTGTAGTGGTGGCGGCAGCGAGCAGCTCAACAACCCCTGTGGTTCTTGTTCCTGAAAAGAGTGGTGCTTTTGATCTGTCAAAAGGGTTTTCGTCTATTGCTGAAAAAACAGTGAAGTCCGTTGTCAGCGTTTCCACAACTCAAGTTATTGAATCAAACACCGATCGTGAAGGCGGCTCTTCACGCATTACTCCAGGATCTTTGGAGGATTTGTTTCGTGACTACTTTGGTTCTGACCAATTTGATCGTCCACGGCGTGTTCAAGCTTTAGGGTCGGGCTTTATTATCCAATCAGATGATAAGTCAGCATTAATCCTTACCAACTATCATGTGATTGCTGAAGCTAAGAAGATCACGATTGTCCTTTATGATGGTACGGAAATAGAGGCGTCTGTCCATGCAGTTGATGATCGTACGGATATCGCGATCTTGAAGGTAAGTACTGAAGGGTTGCCTAGTGACAAACGCCATTTACAGGCTCTTGAGTGGGGTGATTCTAACAAGTCCAAGGTTGGTGATTGGGTTCTGGCTATAGGTAACCCTTTTGGTTTAGGTAGCACAGTGACGTCTGGTATTATTTCTAATCGGTCACGTGATATTGGAGGGCGCGCAGGCACCAGTGTCAGCGAGTTTGTTGACGACTTTATCCAGCATGATGCCTCTATCAATATGGGGAACTCTGGTGGGCCTATTGTTGACCTTGAGGGGAAAGTTATTGGTATTAACACGGCAATCTACTCGCCAAGCGGTGGTAACGTCGGCATTGGCTTTGCAGTTCCTTCTAATTTAGCAAAAGATACCGTGAAGCAGCTTCTAGAATTTGGTCATACACGGCGCGGTTGGTTGGGTGTAAAAATCCAGAATATGACAGAAGACATGGCGGAGAGCATGGAGCTAGGCAAGGCGCGTGGTGCTATCATTGGAAGCGTAACTCCTGATGGTCCCGCAGCCAAAGCCAAGATTGAAGAAGGCGATGTTATCTTAGAATTTGATGGCAAAGAAATTAATGAAAAAGTTCGCTTAACTCGTATCGTGGGTGAAGCTCCTGTTGGCAAAGAGATTAAAGTCAAGTTGTGGCGTAAAGGAAAAGAATTAACGATCAATGTAGTTCTTGGTGAGTATGAGGCCGCGGTCAACAAGCATCCAGAACTTTCGACTGGTAAAGTTAAGAAAACCCCAGCTGGTATAGTGGAAATTCAAGGGTTGAAACTCTCAGCATTTACCCCTGAGACAAAAGAGCGTTATGGCATTAATAAAGATGCTAAGGGTGTGCTGATAGTTGGTGTTGATCGCAATAGTGCAGGTGCTGAGATTGGGTTGCGACCAGGGGATATCATTGCCGAAGTTAATCAGACAAAGCTTACGCAACCTGATGAGTTTGTCGCTGCTGTTAATGAGGCTAAAAAATCAGGGCGCAAGAACATTCTTTTGCTGATAACCCGCAATGGCGGCCCTCGCTTTGTGGCACTGAAACTTGAAGAACCAGAAGAGAAGAAAAAAGAAGAAGGTAATAAAAAACAGCCGTAAGGTTTCGAGCCCTTCGAGACGGCACTGAAGGATAAGAAGATGGGTGCCTTATCGAAGGCGAAGAAGGCTCAAAGGGGCCCTTTATTTATAACCTCAGTTCGGGATAAGAGAGAGGCATGGCACCTCCTACCCACTGTCATACCGGAAGCTAGAAAATAGCAACGAGCGTAAGCGAGTGCCCTATTTTCTTGCTGTCCGGCACCCAGGAGCACAGGTATCTCCGGCATGACAAGTATGAGATAACTCCTCACTTTTAAACCCTTTTTATCCCGAACTGAGGTTGTTTATGTTGCTAAAAATCCGATTTATATGCTAGAAACCCGTAAAACTTTTTCGTGGCATTATCGGTTAAACGTCCAACAATACCTTCTAGTTTAGTACATTGGTTTATAAGGGCCGCCTTCTTTTTGTTTGTTTGTGATCGGAATACTGTAGCAATAGGGCTCACTATATAAGTTGCACATCTGTACATAGAAGTAAAATAAGAAGAAAAATTAAGGGCGGCAGAACTGCTAATGAGAATAGCCTGGCCAAGAATTGGATAATGTGCGCATGCTTCTATCCCCAAAGCGACACTCGATGTTGTAAATAAAAATGCCGCAACTGCGGCAGGGACTGCACTAATCAATTGAGTAGCCATATTATCAGGCGATGTGTCTGATTCTGCACAATAAAATAAGTTTCGCATCAAGTTATGGTGAAGGTTAGCCTCCCAAAAAGCCGCCCCAATGGTTGCAAAGCCAGCGGCGGCTCTGCTTACATACTGAGCCGCTGATGGATCTAATCCCAGCCAGATTAAAGCGGCATCAGTTCCGTGGCTGACGATTTCAAATCTGCCCCACGTACCAAAACAAATAAGCATCTTGGCAACAGCATCAGCAACCTTTCTACGGGGCGAAATTTCCCCAAAAAGTTCGTTGTCTTTAGTGTAATTATACCATGCGGCATCAGAATTTTCAAAACTCATCATGTGCCTTGGTTTCATAATCAACCAACTTGCTTCCCAAGGTTGGTTATTCTCTTGTGCTCTGGAATGTTCGATGAGAAAACGGTATCGCTCGTTGATCGTACTATCTATGTCACAAAGGCTGATGGCTTTTTTCATCGCTCGAATTCTGCCTTGCAAAAACTTATGGGTTGATTTAATCATCTGTTCCTTCGGATACACCTTTCCGTAAAACAAGTCATCGATTTCGCGCTTTCCGTTGCTAAAATTCAACTCAAAGTCAGCACCAAAATAAAACGGCCCTGTCCCTGCTACAAACCAAAGTACTTTCTCTATTTCTGCCATTTGCACTAGTCTGGTTAAGCTATTCACGAACACTGCTACCCCCATGAGCCCTATCATAGCTTTATGAGCTCTGGAAGTAGAAAACATTAGCTCCTTTTTGGCCTTTAATAGATTTTTTGATGAAAAGAAGTAATTGCTTGGACCTGTGACTAATGCTTTGCCGCCTTGGGCAAATTGTCCCATATAAGGTAACAGCAAAGATATAACGGTAGTAGCGATCGCTGCATTACCTAAAGCTGTTGATTTGGGTAGATCAAGCAGATAGCGCGTGGTTTTTCTTAATACGCCTGTAGCAGGGACTATCGGCACTGTACCAAAAAGTGCACCAATTACGCTTGCAGCACGTCCACAGTTTTTGTGTTTTGCGGTATCACCTTCTAGTAACAACTTGTCTATAGCACTCATAAAATCAGGGATGTTAGAATCGTCTAATTGATCATAAACTGCATCTTCGTCGTCGGACTCATCCGTTTTCTGCTCGAGAAAGGTATTTAGCTTAGATGGAGTGAAGCGAATATCCGCCCCAATGAGGAGAGTGGAATTATCAGAATTATCATTAAGCTTAATGTTAAGCTCACTTTTAAGAATAGTGCTAAACTCATTTTGAGAAGCTAATGAGTGAGCTTGAAGAAACAAACTAAAAAATAATAACAACTGCCATGTAAAACGCAAGGGTACTCTCCACTTTGAATGTCATCAGAATTGGAGTATATCCTTAAATTAATATAAAATTATATAGAAAAATTAGTATTTTTTTTGAAAATTTGGTAACTCCCCAGGTCATGCTCAAACACCGTGCGGACGGAAGATTCCTGGATTGCTTCGCAAGAGCTCGCAATGACGGAAGTGGCATCATTACTAGTTCTCCGCCGTCATTGCGAGGAGTTTACGACGAAGCAATCCAGGCTTTTTCTTAGCAGAACATACCTGGATAGTTACGTTTTTTTGAAAAATTAGTGGTTTTTCAGTTTAGCTGCTCGTGCTATCGTCTTCGGCTGTTTGCGCTCCTTGAGGAGTAGTTCCTTCTTCCTCATGCTCGTAAACTTCTTCTTTTGTATTGATGCTATGGTCAGGATCAAACGGATTAAACTTCACCTCTACGTTTGTAGCGGCAGATGGCGATGATTGCACCTCAGTAGCCGAAACAACAAAAGGCAACAGAACAGATAGAGTTAAAATTTTGTAAATCATAATAATGATCTCCTTTAATATTTTTGCATTAAGGTTATAGCGGCTATATAATACAGCAACTGACTATTAAGCTAGTATTAGTTGGTTAATATTTTGTTAACGCATAGCGAAAGCAACGGTATCATAGTACCGTTGTTCTCTAGCGATGATTCGTGCTGGTTTTGCTTGACATGATAGAGAATGTTTTTTAGATTAAGCTAATTGTTAAGTGAATGGATAAGATACATGCAAACGTTTTCATTGAAACCTGCGGATGTCAGGAAAAAGTGGTACATCGTAGATGCGAAAGGGTTGGTACTGGGGCGGTTGGCCGTCATTATCGCTAACCGTTTACGCGGGAAACACCTGCCACACTACACACCACATGTCGATTGTGGCGATAATATCGTGGTGATTAATGCTGAGAAGATTTGTCTGACGGGCAACAAGCTCGATGACAAGCTTTTTTATTGGCATACGGGTTATGCTGGTGGAATCAAGAGCCGTGCGGTTGGTAAGATTCTGGATGGCAAGCATCCAGAGCGCGTCGTCGAGAAAGCGGTCGAGCGGATGGTTCCACGCGGTCCTTTGGGAAGGACAATCATGGGGAATTTAAAAGTTTATGCTGGAGATAAGCATCCTCATGAGGCGCAAAAGTTAGAAGTTTTAGATATTGGTTCCTTGAACCCTAAAAACAAAAGGAGTTAATAAGCGTGGTCAGAAAAAAGATTGAACTTGACGAATTAAAATCAGCAGTCATAGAAGCAAGTGCACAAGTTGAAGTGTCCGCAGTAGCGACTGCTACGCTTACACCCGCAGCACCGGTAGCTCCTAAAATTGATGCGCAGGGACGTTCCTATGCAACAGGCAAGCGTAAGAATGCGATTGCGCGAGTATGGATTAAGCCGGGCGTGGGCAAAATTCTGATTAATGGCCGTGAATGCTCGAAATATTTTGCTCGCCCAG
>JBAWWF010000033.1:0-8187 GCA_037146895.1 Alphaproteobacteria bacterium
TTAAAGATAGACAAATCAAAGCTTGTGTAGTATAGTAGTTTTTAACAACTATCTACATATGGAGTTTTGACGTGTTGCGTATTTATCGCTTATCTTTAGTAATCCTCGTTGGTGCTTTTTTCTGTGCGGTACCGCTGCATGCAATGGATTACGGTGATCCTCTTCAGCCACATATGTCACCACCGAAAAGAACTGCATTACAGATGCTTAAGGAAATGGGAAATGGCTTAAATGATGTGATTACTAAGTACGAAAGTGCTCTTGCCATTAATTTTGCTTATGCTAGGACACCCGAAGAGACCCTTTTATTGCAGACCGAAAAACTCTTGAAAATTAGTAATACAGAAAAGTATCTAAGATCTTTTGCAAACCTTTTGTCTACAGGTAAATACAACGATCCCAAAACCAACGACGGACTGCTTTTTTTCGGTAGTATAAACCAGAATCCATCAACAAAAATATATGGTATCAGGAAAAAACCAGCAACTAAACACGAGAAAACTCTGATACTTGGATATGTTGCAAGCTTGGCGACAGCAGCCAACGTAGTTCCTGAATTTGACAGTGTTATTAGAAATGAATTGAAAAAACAGGCAGATCAATATGGCAGAGACCTAGGACAAGAACATAATTATAAAATAAAGCATTCATACCTTGTGCTTATGGCCTATGACTTTATGAAGAGATCGCTTGAACTTGCGTCTTTTCCTCAAGCCGCTAGAATAACAGATGCTAAATTAAAACAAGCAGGAATAGCAGCAATACCGGCTGACCTCATTGGACAATATGTTAATCGCTTAAGTCTAGAATCTCACGTGGGTGATTTTACTAGAGAGGATTATATTGCAGACATGGAAGCGGGTGGTTACCATCAACTAAGAAGAAGGCTCGGTAACTATTTTAGTACCTTTGATGAAGATACGCGGAGCTTGAAAAAGTTCTTGGATGATTATGTTAAATATGTGACGGAAGCACGAGAAGCAATCGCAAAAGCACAACTCGGGCAGCAGCGTGTGGGCGTCGGAGAACGGCTAAAAGCTGAATACGGAGAAGAAGAACCGGAGCCATATGGTGCATCCTAGCCAATAATCACAAAGGGAAGTGAGTCCGAAGAAGACAAAATCTATCGAGAACGAGCACTTCGAAAGCAAGCTTTGGAAACAACAACCAAAAGGCTAAAAAAATTAAGAGAAGACACACAAAAATTCCATAACTTTGGTAGTAGTATATTTCAAGGTTAGAGAGATACTGCAAGCAGCAATAGATGAGCGTGCGCGGTTTATACCACTCTTTTATCCCGAAGTTAGCAGAAGGGCATTAGCCTAGCCATTTTGAGAGCCGCATATCCCGTAATCTTCCTTGATGAGGGGATAGGCTGCTGGGTTAAAGAGTTGGTAGTGCCACCACTCGTATTTGTAGAGGTCCCATCCGGCACTCATCATAATACCTAACAGGCGATAGCGGTTGGCGGCAGCTGTTGCACTAATATCTGGTGTGCCGTGATGAGATGTGGTTAGGAAGCTATCAAACGGTGTGCCCATGTCTAGCTCTTCACCATCCCGCGTGACAAGGGTTAGGTCGATCGCAATCCCTCGCGTATGTATGGAACCTTTTGTCGGCGGCATTATGTACATGGGATCTGGGCAGAATGCCCAAAACTTTTCCTGAGCGGCTTGGGGGCGAAAACCATCAAATATTTTTAGGCGTAAGTCTTGTTGCGCAGCCAAGTCAATCGCTTTTTCCAAAATAGGTAAAGTTTCTTGATGTAAAAACAGCAGAGGTTTGTCGTAAACGGCTTCCCCTGTAAAGTTACGGTCTGTGGCATAAACGACATCCACAACAACATCATGCGTTTGAGGTGTAATTTGGACTAGCGACATATCGAATCCTCCCTATCGTACTTACTGCACCTCAAAGTAACAATTTTACAAAACTTTTGTAAGCCTCTCGTTTGCGGCAATTCCCAGAGAACGCTCAAAGTGTTGTTACATCTAATGTGTTCAAAATATTTTTTGCAAAGTTTATTGGTTTAAAAGTAAGGCCTGGATTGCTTCGCTTCGCTCGCAATGACGGAAGCGGCGTCATTACTAGTTCTCCGCCGTCATTGCGAGCGAAGCGAAGCAATCCAGGCCTTAAGCGATTGACCAATCGCTGTCCGGGAATTGCTGTCTCGTTTTCAAAAAGGATTACTGAATAATTATTTGATGCTATGGTTGCATAAAGGTTTTAAGGAACAGATAGCGTGATAGAAAAAGCATCAGAGGTTCGCAGCATTCTTGTCTACACAGGCATGGAGCTTTTAGGTGATGGCGTAATGAAGATCCCCTTCATCAGGTCCATTCGCCTTGCTTTTCCCAACGCTCGCATTACCTGGATGACCGGGCATGGCCCCACCACATTAAAGTCATCGCTGTATTCTTTAGTTAGTAAAGATATCGCAGAAATTATTGAGATCACCCGCGTGGGGTACAGTTGGAAACAGCTTTTCAAATTTCCTGAAGCTTGGAGCCAGAGGCACTTTGACCTGATTCTGGATACGCAAAGCAAAAAGGTGCGCAGCCTGATTTTACGCAAAATCCCCCACCGTTACTTTATCTCCCACGCATGGGGTTGGTTGTTGTCAGATGCTAAACCTCCAAAGAATTACCAACGCCCCCCTCATCTCGTTGATTGTCTCATTGATATGGTAACTTTTTCTGTTGGTTATCGACCAGAACCAAGCCTTAATATTGATATTCCTGAAGATTATACGCAACAAGCAGCAAGCCTATTGCCGGAAGAGGGTCGCTACCTTGGTCTGTCCCCTGGTGCTGGCCAAGATAAAAAATGCTGGCCCCTGGAGAATTATATCGAAGTTGGTAAGCTTTTTGGTTCTCAAGGTCTGATTCCCACCTTTATATTGGGCCCGCGCGAAATTCGCTGGCAGGAGGAGATCGCCAAGCAAATCCCGACGGCTCTTTTTCCGTTGCAGCAAACAACCGAAACCTCGCCGCTGTTAACTATGGCACTTGCCAGGCGGATGGCTGCTATCGTCGCTAATGATAGTGGTGTTGGGCATTTGCTAGCAATCGGCAACCAACCGATTCTAACGCTTTTTGGGCCAACGAGTGCTGAACGTTACGCACCGCAGACGCCATATGGCAAGGTGTTAACATCACACAAAGTGGGGAACGGACGCAGCATTGCTACTATCCCCGTATTCCAAGTGACGCAAGCACTCTCGCAAATGCTCTTAGTAATTTAGGACAATAGCTTAGCTAAAACAGCGTTGAGGCGTTGCAAGCCCGCAGATGTTGCGGACAGGTGCCCCGCCTCTTGTTGTAAAAACCCCTTGCTCTTCAACAATTCAAGGGCTTGAAGGTTAACGATCTGCTCCAAAGGGCGCGGCAGTTCTGATGTATCAATGCCTTCCGTTAAACGCAGGCCCATCATCAGGGCTTCGACTCCTTGTGTTTCTAGCGACAAGGTCTCACAATCAGCGTCGCCATGCCCCTTCGTTGCAACGCTTTCTAACCACAATTCGGGCGCGCGGACCTGCCTAGTCGCTACTCTGGCATCAGCAAGCGTCAAGCGACCGTGCGCTCCTGGGCCAACGCCAGCATAATCTTGGTAACGCCAGTAGCTCACATTATGCTGTGAAGCCGCACCTTTTCGTGCATGATTGGAGATCTCGTAAGCGGGCAGCCCTGCTTCTGCCAGTATGCTTTGTGTTAATTCATAAAAATCACCGGCTTGCTCCTCATCTGGCATGAGGAAATCTTGGCGCGCATGCTGGGTTGCAAACGCAGTGCCCTGCTCAATGGTCAATTGATAAACCGACAAGTGCTCCGTCCCAAAGCCTAGTGCTTGCGTGAGCTCAGCCTGCCATTGATCCAATGTTTGCTCTGGTCTAGCGTAAATGAGATCAAACGAGACTCGTCCAAAGAGCCCTTGCGCGGTTGTAATGGCGCGTATGGCTTCGGAACTATCGTGGCCACGCCCCAAGAAACGCAACGCGTCCTCATCGAACGATTGCACGCCAATGGAAACACGATTAACCCCAGCCTCAGCAAATTGCTGAAATCGCGCGATCTCGGTCGATTGCGGGTTGGCCTCCAGGGTGATTTCTAGGTCAGGATGAGTCGTATAAAGGCTCACAGCCTTATCTATAACCGCAGCAACGGTTTGCGGCTGCATGAGCGATGGTGTGCCGCCGCCAAAGAAAATCGAGGTCAGCTGGCGGCTGCCGGTAAGCTCACGCACGCGCTGCAACTCATGAAGCAAGGCGCGCTCCCAAGCTTGTTCATCGACCTGCGCGCGCACATGGCTGTTAAAGTCACAATAAGGGCATTTGGAAACGCAAAACGGCCAGTGCACATACAGTGCTAGTGTTTTAGTCAAAGGTAGCAAACTTTCTTGATTACATATCTCATATATACAATAAGGCTGTGAGACTATCAATGGGGGCATAAAGTTTCTTATTAATTATATCAATTGACTATTATACGGATTCACTAATGCTGCTATCGGTATAACTAATGAATAAATGTCCAGAGCTCATTATGTTTCTTGAGGTTAGATCAGAAGAGATTGTTAATTTAATCCAAGATGTGGAACATATTGGTGCATTTCATTACCCTTATGAACATCATCTAACGTTAGGGTGGTTTACAGACAACACTCCGGAAACGCTCCGCAAATTTGGCAAAGCGACCATGAATTATGTGCAAGAATGCATTCACAAACATGCCGGAGCATTTTTAGACGAGCAAGCCACTTCATTGCAAATTACAGTTGATCAGGCTGACCGTCAGCCAGTTAACCGTGGTGGAGGCTTCTATGTGAGACCGACCGAGCAATGTACGCAACCATTATTGCTGATTCATCAAGAACTGATCGCATTTCTCCAGCGCAACCATATTCGTGTCTCTGAATCGATAAGCGGTTATCGCCCCCATGTTTCTTTGACGACACCGATCGCGCAATCTCTCATCAACCAACATCAAGAAAAACTCATTTTACAAACCATCAATGACAGAATTGCTGCACAACAAGGGGAGCGCCCAGGAAGCATAACACTCCACTCTTCAGCAATTCGCGCAATCCTAAAATACCCCAACGAACAGGGCGCAGAGCAAAAAGAAACTTGGGAAATTAAGGTAGGCACCTAAGGGCCTGGATCGCTTCGCAAGAGCTCGCGATGACGGAGATGGTATGGTATATAACGTCCAAGTTCGTCATCGCGAGCTCTTGCGAAGCGATCCAGGCCTTTGTTTGAAATAAGCACTATGATTGTTTTTGATTACGCAGGCACTGCCTGCACACGAAGCTGTGCTTTTATTTGCTCAAGAAATTTAGGGCGCTGAAACATTAGCAATAATCCATGTAATCATGAGCATCATCCTCATAATTACATGGATTATCACTTGTAGCAATACATTCGTTTCAGGAAAAACAGGTTGCGATGAGCTGATCAAACGCTAGTCGGCGATGTGAGATGCGGTTTCTATCCTCAGGAGACATCTCCCCAAAGGTTTGTTCATATCCATCTGGTTGGAAAATAGGAGAATAACCAAATGCTCGGTCCCCTCGCGGTGGGAATACGATGGTGCCCCAAATATGTCCCTCAAAGGTGTGAATTTGCCCATCAGGCAATGCTAAGGCTAGCGCGCAGGTGAAAAAGCCGCGTCTATCATGATGTGGCTGAAGTTCTTGGGCAATCCTTTGTATGGCTATAGCAAAATCATGCGTAGGACCTGCCCAACGCGCAGAATGAATGCCAGGTTGACCACCAAGTGCTGGAATCGAGAGCCCCGAATCATCGGCTAAAGCTGCGAGGCCAGAGGCTTGCATGGCCGCTTCTGCCTTCAATTTCGCATTACCAATAAATGTTGTCTCTGTTTCCTCAGGCTCAGGCAGGCCAAGATCGGTAGCACTAAGGATTTTAAGGTCAAAAGGCGCAAACAATGCAGTAATGTCACTAATCTTTCCCTGATTATGACTAGCAATGACGAGCGTGTTTTGCGGTAATGTAATCACTTAATCGATTTTCAGAGCCAAGCGTTGCATTAGCAACAACTCCTCAATTCCCGCTTGAGCTAACTCAAAAAGCTCCTCAAACTGTGCCTTAGGACAAGCTTCCTTTTCAGCAGTGGCTTGAATCTCAACAATGTGCCCCTTGGCTGTCATAACAAAATTAGCATCCATTTGTGCACTCGAATCTTCTTTGTAATCAATGTCGAGACAGGCATTACCATCAACAATGCCACAAGAGATTGCGGCAACTTGATCTATTAAGGGCAGCTTAGCCAGGGCTTTGCGCTCGACCAATTTTTCTAGAGCCATATGCAAGGCAACGTAAGCTCCTGTAATGCTGGCCGTACGTGTGCCACCATCTGCTTGAATAACATCGCAATCTATTTTAATTTGCCGTTCACCCAGAGCTTTTAAATCAATAATGGAACGCATTGTACGTCCGATGAGGCGTTGTATCTCTTGAGTGCGGCCAGTTTGTTTGCCCCTAGCGGCTTCGCGATCAACGCGCTCATGGGTTGATCGTGGCAACATGCCGTACTCCGCCGTGATCCAACCGGAACCTTTATTACGCAGGAAGGGTGGCACCTTTTCCTCGATCGTTGCCGCACAAATAACGTGAGTATCACCAAACTTAACCAAACAAGAGCCCTCAGCGTATTTTACAAACCCTGGCTCTAGAATAACCTGCCGTAATTCATTAAATTTTCGTCCGTTATCTCTCATTAGGCTAGCTTTCCATTGCGAATCATGAACCTTTACTTACCATGCTGTTCGCACATAAGACAAGTGCCATATTCCAAAACGTAACTATTCCCCAGCTAGCAAAGGAGATTCTTTAATTTTGTCAGGGTGCTCCTCGCCATTGATATTAACTATGATTAATTTACCTTTACCCTGCCCATAATCATTACGAAAATCGTAAACAGCACCAACAACTACAAGTTTCCCTTGGGCTATTTCTTCATCAAAAGCATCTAATGCTTCTTGAACTTGGTAATGGACATTGCTCACGACTCCTTGATGGACATCTTCTCTATTATCAACTTTTATAGTGACTAATTCACTTTTGATACGACGCGGGTTTTTAGTATAATCTTCCTTTGCAGCTTTAACCGCACCACAATCAGAATGTCCAATAAAAACCAGAAGAGGAGTCTTTAAAACCTTAACACCATACTCAACAGATCCTTCAGAAGTACCCAATTGATTGCCTATATTACGAATCACAAAAAAATCATTTTCAGGACTTTGCGAAAAGGCACGGTCTTGAACTCTTGAATCCGAGCACAACACAAGCGTTGCTCTAGGAGACTGGCTATCTTTAAATGCTGCAAAATGGCTTTGCGGATGATTAGATACAAAGTGATGGTTATCTTTAATTAGATCATTTAAACACGTTCTCATGATCTCGTGTGCTGGCAGCTCTTCTGCACAAACGCTCGCTAAACCTACACTTAATACTGCAATTAATTTCCACAATCTTATCATTGTCTGCCCCTAGTTTTACTTAATAATATATAATAATAACCGTATTTTATTAGCACGAGGTTAACGATTAATCTTACTCATCTCTCCATATTTTGAGAACAGGACGATTTTCAGCTTCGAGGAAAAGCTCGGTTAGGGCCCATACCAGAGCATCCAATCGATCAGGAGAGCGGCTGGTGCTGCCCTGCACATAGGTGCACAGCTGCGTTTCCAGCAAGGTGAAGGGGCGCACGTGGAACACTCGCTCCTGCTCATAAAGTGCGGCGATCGGTTCCGCCCGTGTTGTTTTGCCACGGGTCGCTCGCACAGCCTTATAGGCAACCGTATTATCTATCGATTTAACAACGCGCTCGACGAGGTCGCCGCCCTTGTTCACCTCGGCGACGATTCTGTCAGCTTTATAACGCCAGTAAGCCTCGACAACGCGTCGTCCCCAATCGGCCGGACTTAAGCGGCCGCTCAAGTCTTCAAGAACAAAAGCGCGCTTTTGGGAATCCAGCCCAGCAATCACAATGCCCGTCTCGTCACTATCTTGTGTATGCGTTGTAGCTGGATCAATAGCTATGACGATGCGGTCGCATTGCCACTGTCCGGCGGCGTCGCTCTCCGGTTGGGCGTAGCGGAGCAACGAACGTTGCCACAAAGCTCCATCTCGTTCAGTTAGGACTTCGGCGTAGAGTTCCT
>JBAWWF010000034.1:0-8085 GCA_037146895.1 Alphaproteobacteria bacterium
CCTGAGGCAATCATTGTACGGGAGCTGCCAAGCCTCCTCGGTGCCATCAACGTTAAACCATTGGTTCATGCTATTCTCCATGAACTGGAGGAAAGCGAAACGCCGCAGCACTTGCACGCTCATCTCCACGAAATTCTCGCCAGCCACGGCTGCCACAACAGCATTCGTGCGGGACGACGCCTATCGCTTGATGAGATGAATGCCATCTTGCGCGATATGGAGAAAACACCGCACGCCGGACAATGCAACCATGGCCGGCCGACCTACGTTGCTCTTGAACGCCGCGACATTGAGAAACTCTTTGGTCGACGTTAGTAGAGGATCCGACACCATCACACATCCCATTCACGTTCTACTGTTTTGCCAAATTTCATCGCCGCTTCTGCCAAAAATGCAGAGCGACTAAGATGATAATACCGCCCTTCTATCTTTAATTTCGTAAACGTTAAGGTCGGATTGAACGAACTGCCACCGATCCTCTTTAGTGCTTTACGGTTTGTGATAGCTTTTTTGCCAGTTTTCGTCATCCCTAAGCCTGCTGTATCGTGGAGAGTCTTAGGTGGCATAGCCTCATTCCACGGAATTATTAGTTTTTCACTGATATTCCTTAGCATTAATTTTGGAATGAGCGCAGGCATAGCCTCGCTTATCCATCAAACTCAAGTGTTCTTCTCACTCGGCATCGCCATGCTTTTTTTTGGAAGTTACATCACGCGTTACCAGCTTTTCGGGATCTTGCTTGCGTTTTCAGGCATGATCGTCATCGGTCTCGACACACAACAGGGCAGCACGACCCTAATTGGTTTGGTACTAGCCCTGAGTTCAGCATTAAGCTGGGCTATAGCCAACATTTTTTACCAACAAATCGGCAAGGCTGATGCACTAGCCGTTATTGCTTGGTCAAGTCTTATACCACCACTGCCATTACTAGCTATTTCCATTATGTTTGAAGGACCAGAATTAATTATCTACAGCTTAACAAATGCAAGCTGGGTAGGTGTTAGTTGCGTCCTCTATGCTGGAATTGGCTCCACATGGGTTGGTGCAAGCTTATGGGGACACCTCACCCGCACTTACGGTGCTCATGTCGTCGCACCATATTCTCTGCTGATCCCTATCTTTGGCATTGTTTTTAGCTGGCTTGTCCTGGGAGAAGAATTAACGGCTGCTCTTGGATTTGCTTGCGCCCTCGTCTTTACTGGCCTAGCCATCAATCACTTATTCGCTTTAAATAGGCAAAGAACCACCGAAGTGACAGCGATAGCCGAGGCTATTTAATTATTATTAGGACTCTTCCTCATCTAAGCACTCTTTAATAAAATTTTCTGACTCCTCGGGAGACAAATAGCCTTCTTGAGCCGCAGCTTTGGCGCGCATAACCCAAATTAAATCTTCCATCTCCAGCATTTTTTCATATTCCTCAATTGAAAACATAATCATCCCCATTCTTGCCTACGAATTAGCGGCTCATAATCTGGAAAAGCAGCCTGAGGAGCCGCCGCATAAGGTACAGCTGGATTGGCAAAGTGATTGAGCAACTTCCAGGCCCCAGTAGCGGCTTCCTCAATCAATGCCCCAGGCTCCTTCAGCTCGCTAACCTTGCCAACGGTATCACCATAACCATTGAGGTGCCAATACATAAGCGTGACGGTATCGGATGAAACTACTCCAGTAAATGCATCCTCACTCGCCAGCCACCCCTCTAAAGGCAACTGTGGTGCTATGCCTTGCTTAACATCGTTATAGCTCGGCACCATCCCTGTCTTAAAGTCAATAACTCGTAAAACGCCATCCTGTGTCAATTCCAGCCGATCAGCAATGGCTGTAAGTTGAAATTCACCTATGGTCTCTTGTCCCTCGATCTCGCTCCAACAAGCAATTACCGCGTCCTTGCGCCATTGCTCAATGAGCCAAAGACTGATTTTATCCCATCGCTGCAACAAAAAATGCTTGGTCGCCGGCTGCGGATTCAATGCTGCAATAGCCCTGGCACCGATAGCATAGAGCGTTGCAACTGCGTGTCCGGCCTCACAGCTGATACCGCTTTGCGTAAAATCATGAATCGCTTTATGCACAAGAATTCCCCAATCATTAGCCGCCAAAGGTCGCTCTAAGCGAGGCAAAGGCCGTAGACGCAGCACAGATGCGGCATAGTGCACATAAGGATCACGCATCAGCCGTTGCACCCCCGAGACCGAAATCTTTATCGGTCGCGACTGTACTGGAGGACACGGTCTAGGCGCAAGCGACGGAACAACTGTAGAAGGATGGTCAAGGTTGTTTGCCCAACCACTCCATGGCTGCGGGTCAGTTGAAGCTGGCCGCAAACTCATCAGAGCTTGCAGGCGCAAAAGCCAACGGCTGGGAATTGTTGGTGCCCCATCAACCGAGAGAGCCCGCGTCACAAAAACACGAGGAGAACTCAAAGCCATACAGAAATCATAGGCTGCCCGTCCTACAAGTGTCTCCAATGGTGGTAACCCAACCTGTTGACGCTGCTTAAGGTGCAGCCACGGGCTGGATGGCAGGTGCTGCGGCCAGCTCCCTTCATTACACCCCGCAATAACCACAATATCGCTATGAACAAGCCGCGCCTCAAGACGGCCGAGAATCGTTATACCCGACTCTGCGGTTGACGGCACCGTTTTTTCTGCAAGCAACGTTTGCATGAGTACTATATATTCTTGCGCATTTAGGTGAGGAAAGCTTGGGGACGCTTCTATAACCATTTGCTGTAGGTCAGCCAATACTTGTGTTTGCCATACGGTGCCCCCGCTTAAGCACGCCATCAGCTCTTGATGATACTTTAAGATGGTGTCAAGGCTTGCTGGATAAGCCGGAGGTTGCAACTGTATTCCTTGTAACCATATCGGCAAGGCTTTGAGATCCACATTTGCACACGCCTTTTCGCGCAGGAGTTTCTCCCACGCATAAACTGCCGCCAGATGCTGGGAGGGCTCCTCATGCAAACAACAGAATGGATGCTTCAAAATAGCCAGCAGTTTCGTTACTTTAAGATCTTGCAAAAGTTCAGCTGTTAGGAGAAAAAAGATTCCGGCAGGTGTTTGCTTTAACTGTGTGCCATAGGAGATTGCGGGGCGAATATCCCAACGTAGCAACTCACCCTCAATCTGCTGAGTAAGCATAAGATCAGAGGTGATGATACAGACCGTCTTCTGCTGCTGCTGGCTTTCGCGCGCAATAACCGCAATGGTCCTGGCTTCCATAACTTGGTTAGCACAAACAAGGGGGATAATATCAGGCACCGTCTGCACATCCCAGCGAGGAATTTCCCCAGCAGGTTGCATAAGCGATCGCATAAAGGCTTGTTGTGTTTGGTGGCCTAGAACTTGCACTTGGCGTTGCTCACAAGCCAAATACTCTAAGAGCTGTTGCACAGCATACAGCGGATGAGTTGGCGGCAAGGGATTCGCGAGGCTTTGCGCATCAAACCCTGACAGAATCAATTCCCCCTGTGGCAAATGCTGAATTGTTTTCATGAGACGCGCTGTAGATGGCCTGGTGCCCGTACTCCCAGCAAGAATAACCGGATGCGCTGGCGGTGTTTCACGAAGACGCTGGCACCAATGATCAATGACCAAACGCTGTCTCTGTGTGGCTGTTATTTTACCTGTGCTAGACAAAATCAGCGGCC
This sequence comes from Alphaproteobacteria bacterium, assembly GCA_037146895.1. Taxonomy (GTDB): domain Bacteria; phylum Pseudomonadota; class Alphaproteobacteria; order Paracaedibacterales; family JBAWWF01; genus JBAWWF01. Next base: position 3,656 of record JBAWWF010000034.1, read on the forward strand.
AATGTTCCGTGATAATCTTCAAGAGTTCCGCGGTTTGTTGCCAATACTGACTGAGATTTTCCGTATCCAGGTGTGCTGCCGTTAGATCGACTTCAGCAATTTCTGCTTCCGTCAATAGATCAATTAAATCACAGGCGAGGCTCTTAAGCATCGTCAGACTTTGTGTCTGGGACCCTATCGGGCTTTTACGAATTAGTTGCATAAATAGCCCCTGCTGCTCTAGGCTATTTATGATCGGCGGCAGATCGGGCGTTAAACTATCACCAGCCTCAAGGTCAGCCAATGACATGAGACGCGGCAATATCAAATGATTCTTTCGCTTAAGGAACGCCTGCTGTAGACTAAAGCATCCGCGCCGCGTGGGGAGGATCACCCATGTTTGCGCCAAAGATGCCACGTCCTGCCCAGCTGTTGCTAAGATATGTTCAGCCAACGTCTCGATAAAAGGTGTGCCTGGTGCGATACCATAAACCATACCCATTCTTATAGATTCCCCAGTTCCTTCCATGCTTTGACGGGAAAACCTTGTTGAACAAAGCTCTCATCACCGGCATAAGCAATCATTGATTGCGATGCAACATTCTGGCTAAGTTTTGTCCAAGCTACAAGAGATTTCAAGAACTCAGTCCGAAAAGTTTGCGAGGATTTAATCTCACAAACATTTTGCATCTCTCCGCTTTCCCACAGCAGATCAATCTCAAGCCCTTGCTGATCGCGCCAAAAATAAAAATCTGCTGGCTTACCTTCCGATAGGCGATTTTTAATGAATTCAGAAATTACGAACCCTTCAAAGATAGCCCCGCGCTGACTATGGATTTTTAAATGATCCGGCGACTCAATACCTAAAAGATAGCATACCAATCCCGAATCATAAAAATAAAGCTTGGGTGTCTTGATCATCCGTTTATTGAAATTCTTGTGATAAGGCTTCAGGCGAAAAGTAATATACGAGGCCTCTAGGATACTCAACCACTCGCTTGTCGTTGTTTGTGCAATCCCAGCATCTACCGCCAATGCGGTTAGATTTAACAGCTGCCCATGACGCCCAGCACAAAGCTTTAAAAACGTCTGAAACTTCAGCAAATCCTTAACTTGAATCAAGGTGCGCACGTCCCGCTCCACATACGTACGGAGATAGCTGCCGCACCATAATCCATAATCCTGACCCTCCTGATATGGGCGTGGATAACCACCCTTAAAAAGCAGCTCCCAAATATCAACATCAGGCAGCTTTGGGTGAGTCCTGTATTCATTGTAACTAAGGGGTAATAGTTCAAGAACACAAGCTCGTCCCGCCAAAGTTTGGTTTATATGGTGGGAAAGCAAAAAGTTCTGAGAGCCAGAGAGTATAAATTGAGCTGGACGTGGTTTTTCATCCACAATGCCTTGAAGATAGGAAAAAAGACCAGGGAAACGCTGTGCCTCATCTATAATTAAATTCTTATTATCTCCTAAGAACCCTAATGGGTCAGTAGTTATACGCTCTAGTACATCAGGGCGCTCCAGGGAAACATACGTGTATTCTGGAAAAAGATGGCGCAGCAGTGTTGTTTTGCCACTTTGCCTTGGGCCTGTTAAAAACACGACGGGAAACGAACCCGCCGCTTTTCGCAAGGTTTTATCTATCTGACGCTGAAACATGTATACACCTCAATCACTTGTTAGTGCTAGCATACACCAATTTCATGTAAAATCCACGTTTGAAACGGGGATTTTACATCCTCACATCTTGCGTAAAAATGACATTTGTCATCGTTACGCAAGATGGTAAGATTGCTTAAAACACATAAACTTTGCACGATTCAGCAGCAACTCGAGCAAAGCCGGACTGTATCGGGAATTCATGAGTTACCGCTTGCTTTTGATATAGCTTGATTGCGCCCGCCCGCAGGCTCGTCATGAGGGGTTCATGGTTATCCAGAATACCAAGCTCACCCGCACTGCCTGGCAGAACAATCATGTCCGTGTCTCCTTCATAGAGCTTTTGATCAACTGTCAGCACGATGACGTGCATTAAGAATTTGTCTCCTGCAACAGCTTTTCACCTTTAGCGACCGCCTCCTCAATCGTCCCCACCATATAAAAAGCCGCCTCGGGCAAATGATCATACTTGCCATCGACAATACCTTTGAATCCACGGATGGTATCTTTGAGGTCAACAAACACACCTGGTGACCCAGTAAATACCTCAGCAACAAAGAAAGGCTGAGACAGGAAACGCTGTACCTTACGCGCCCTAGCGACAACCATTTTATCAGCTTCCGACAGCTCATCCATACCCAAAATCGCGATGATATCTTGCAGTGAACGATATGTCTGTAAGATGCGCTGCACCTCGCGAGCTACCGTATAATGCTCCTCGCCAACGACTTGAATCGACAAAATATTTGAGGTTGAGTCGAGCGGGTCCACCGCCGGATAGATGCCCAATTCAGCGATTCCACGACTGAGAACCGTAGTCGCATCCAAGTGGGCGAAGGTCGCCGCCGGAGCCGGATCAGTCAAATCATCCGCAGGCACATAGATCGCCTGCACGCTGGTGATAGAACCTTTATCCGTTGAAGTGATGCGCTCCTGCAACTCCCCCATTTCCGTAGCCAATGTCGGTTGATAGCCCACTGCTGACGGAATGCGCCCAAGCAATGTCGAGACCTCAGACCCCGCTTGCGTAAAACGAAAAATGTTATCAATGAAGAAAAGAACATCCTGCCCCTCAACATCGCGGAAATACTCGGCCAAAGTTAACCCCGTAAGGGCTACACGCGCACGGGCTCCGGGCGGTTCATTCATCTGCCCGTAAACGAGCGCAACCTTTGATCCTGCCTCTCCTGGCTTGATAATACCGGATTCTTTCATTTCATGATAAAGATCGTTGCCCTCACGAGTGCGCTCTCCCACGCCTGCAAACACAGAATAACCGCCATGCGCCTTAGCCACATTATTGATGAGCTCCATGATGATAACCGTCTTGCCGACCCCTGCCCCACCGAAAAGACCGATCTTCCCACCACGCGGATAAGGGGTGAGCAAGTCAATCACCTTGATGCCAGTAGTCAAGATTGCCGTATCCGTTGATTGCTCGACCAGCGTTGGTGCATGGGCATGAATCGGACAACGCATCGTGGTATTTATGGGGCCCAACTCATCAATGGGCTGCCCCACAACATTAATGATTCGCCCTAACGTCTCTGGTCCAACAGGCACAGTAATTGGACTGCCCGTATCTACTACTTCCTGCCCACGGCTTAGGCCATCGGTGGAGTCCATGGCAATTGTACGCACGAGATTCTCACCCAAATGCTGCGCTACTTCCAAAACAATAGGTGCGCCATCTTTATATACTAAAAGAGCATTAAGAAGTGGCGGCAAGCGATTCTGAAAATGCACATCGACAACCGCGCCAATCACTTGTGTTAACACTCCCTTTAGTTCCATCTTATCCTCCTCAAATAGCTTCTGCGCCAGCAATTACTTCGATTAGCTCTCTAGTAATTAATCCTTGGCGCGTACGATTATAGTGCAATTGTAATTTATCGATCATATCATGGGCGTTGCGCGTTGCATGATCCATGGCGGTTACTCGAGCACCGTGCTCGCTGGCCGCCGACTCACAGAGAATCCGATAAAGTTGAGCCGCTAGATTTGCCGGAAGTATGTTATCTAGCAATTCAGACCTCGAAGGTTCTAAAATATCATAACAAAGGTGATCGTGTGATTCCACCTCTAAGACCTCATAGGGCACGAGTTGTTGCCTGGTTATGGTTTGCACAAGAACTGAACGGAAACGACAATAAACGGCCTCAACACCCCCTATTTGATGCTCCTGTATTAGCTCAGCCACACGTTGACTAAGGCTGTGCGTATCTTCCCAAGTGATAATTCCTTTCTCACTTGTCACAGCCTCTAGAATGATTTTATCCTGGAACTCGCGTTTAAGAAGGTCTCTCCCTTTGCGTCCGAAACACGCAATATAAAAAGGGATCCCGACTTCGGCCCATGAGCTTAAAACCGCACGAGCATCTTTAGCTAAGTTAATGTTAAAAGCACCGCAAAGACCGCGATCTGAGGTGGCTAAAATCAACAACCTGGCTGGCTTTGCCTCCCCGTCATACGCATTAGCATTATGCGCCATCACACGCGTCACCATCTTTCCAAGCCCACGCGCAAAGGGCCGGATTGTTTCCACCTTACCTTGCGCCCGCCTAAGACGAGACGACGCCACCACCCGCATCGCTGAGGTGATCTTTTGTGTTGCTTTAACACTTTGAATACGGGTACGTAAGGTTTTCAAACTAGGCATTGGTCAAGTTTATCATAACACAATAATTTTAAAAACTCCTCAATGGACAAAATGTTTATCGAAACACCATCAATGTTCAGCAATTCCCGAACCTAAGAAATAACGAGTAATTGTCATGGTGTTATGATAA
>JBAWWF010000035.1:0-8063 GCA_037146895.1 Alphaproteobacteria bacterium
GGGGTAGCTTGCAGTTGGGTGATACGGGATTCCTCGTTCTTGATGAGGCGGATCGCATGCTAGACATGGGATTTGGGATTCAGATTGATAAGATTATTCTCCATCTTTCCAAGGCGCGGCAAACACTGATGTTTTCCGCAACAATGCCGCATAACATAAAGTCTTTGTCACAGAAATATCTGAATGATCCTGTACGCATTGAGGTTGGTTTATCAAGTCAGCCAGCACTCAGCATTAAGCAAGAGATTACCTATACGACTGCGGCTGGGAAGTATGCAGAGCTGATGAAAGAGCTGGACCAGCGCGAAGGTTCGATTATTGTTTTCGTAAAGACAAAGTGGGGCGCTGATTTGCTTTCTGAAAAGCTTAACAAGCAAAACTATAGCACCAACGCGATTCATGGTGATTTGCGGCAAAACAGGCGTGATCGTATTATTAAGGATTTCCGCAATCGTTCCTATCGTATTATGGTAGCGACTGACATTGCGGCGCGCGGTCTAGATATTCCGCACGTTTCTCATATAATTAATTATGATTTGCCGCAGTGCCCAGAGGACTACATTCATCGCATTGGTCGTACAGGTCGTTGTGGTGCAGAAGGTTCTGCCTTGTGTCTGATCACACCTGAAGACAAAAAGAGATGGCATGCGATTGATCGGTTGATCAACCCACAAAAAGGTGGTGGTTCAGCTAACTTCAATCATAAAGAGCCCAGGCGCGAACCAAGGCAGGATTCTAGGCGGAGTTCCAGACAGGAGCCTAGACAGGAGCATGCGCCTGATTCAAAGAAGAATTCTTTTGAGCGTCCGAAAGCCCCATTTTCCCCGAGCAGAAAGCCCCAGGGAAAAAGGTTTGGAGATGGCAAAGGGCCTAATTTTTCAGCTAGACGTACCCAAAAAGGGTATTAACTATTCATCTCGTTGTCATGCCGGAAATTAGATTTTCTTGGGATCACATTGTGATCCCTTTAGAAAATCTTATTGTCCGGTACCCAGTCCTTCGAGACGGTGCGTAGCACCGTCTCGAAGGGTTGCCTCATAATCTGAATAGTTACGTGCGCTAAGATAAGTCGTAAGAGGTCTAGATCCCCGGGTTAACCCCGAGGATGTTGAGCTAGCAAATTAAGAAGGGTTACCGCTACTAGCAGAAGCACTGGATGACGTATCAGATGCGGTCGGCGGTGACACTTCTACACTCATCATTGTTGCTGGGCTTGAGGGCATTGTTTCTGGAGTAGGTGCTGGCAGAGTTTCCTCTACAGGTACCAGAGTTGTTGATGGTGCTGTTGCTGGAGGAGCCGTCATCGTCGTTGTTGCTTTAGTTGTCTCTGCTAAAACAACAGCTGCATCTTCTTTGATCACTATATTCTCATTTTGCATGGATGCGTTTACATCAGGAGCTATCATCATTGTGGTTACATCAGGAGTTGCCATCACTGCGGTTTCTGGTGTGGTAGCAACATCTGGAATAGGTGAAGTAGCTATTAATGCGTGTTCTGCGGCCTCCATTTTCATGGTATTTATTTCTGCCAATATTGTGTCTAATTTTGCGTTCGTCTCTTCATGCTGCTTAAGAATCATATCCGTGGTAGTTTTTAATTCCATAACTGAAGTATTGTTACTTGATGGTTCTACGCTCATTTGAGATGTAGCAGCCTGTGTTGTTGTTAACATAATTCCTGTTAAGCCCAAGCTCAATAAAAGTGCTTTTTTCATAGTTCTCTCCCATAACATTGTTCATCTAATCACTATAAATAACATGGGGTTTCTTAATTTATTATTAATCCTCAACTCACCATAATGGAACTAAGGGGTGTAATTAAAAGTGAGATTTTTATCAATCCTAGATAGATCCTCGGGTCAAGCCCGAGGATGACAGTACAGCAGAGACTGGAGATTGCAGTACAGAGAGCCAGAGTGTTTGGCTCGGAGGGACGCTAAAGCTTTTCCAGTCTGTCATCACTACCTCTGCTGTCATCCTCGGGCTTGACCCGAGGATCTTGCCTAAATCTCACTTTTAATTGTACCCGCGTTACAGAGATAATCATTAGGGGAGAGGAAATGGAAAAAGAAGAATTCACGCTTAAACAATTGGTTTTCTATTTTCTGATACTGGGGGCGACGGTTTTTGGTGGACCATTGGTGCCGCTTACGCATATCCGTAAAGACTTGGTTGATGCAAGGCATTGGATATCTAAGAGAGACTTTAATGTTGGACTATCATTAGCGCAGTTCACGCCAGGGCCTTTGACAACCCAAGTGGTGATGTTCTTAGGGTGGCTCCACGGAGGCGTTAAGGGTGCAACCCTTGCGGGTATGGCGTATACGCTGCCGTCTTTCATTATGGTTATCGTTGCCGCTGATTGTTATATACGGTTTTCAGGGATTTCTTTGCTGCAAAACGTTTCTTACGGAGTTAGAGCGGCGGTTATTGCGATCATTGCCCAAAATGCGTTTTATCTATGCCGGAGAACTCTGCGCAAGGACGGGCTGCTTTGGTTCATCGCTATTGTGAATGCCCTGCTCATAACATGGCTACAGTCTGGCATTGTCATTGCGTTCGTTTTATCAGGCCTATTTGTGTTAGGGATTCGGACATTTTTACGTAAGAAGACAGTAGCGATTTCTTTTATGCCATTGACTGTATGGCTTTTTAGCGGTGTGAATGGACAAATTTCCTCGGAATCTTTGGGGCAAGTGGCATGGTTCTTTGCGAAAGCCGGGGCTATTGTTTTTGGTGGTGGAGTGGCCATAATTCCCTACCTACAACAGGGCGTTGTCTACGACTTTCATTGGTTAACAGAGCATCAATTCTTGGATGCGGTAGCGATTGCTATGATGACGCCTGGGCCCCTTCTGATCGCTGTAGCCTTTATTGGTTATCTAATTGCAGGGTTAGTTGGTGCTATCGTCGCAACAATAGCCACACTATTGCCTTGCTACCTCTTGGTGATTACGATCGCCCCCTATTATCACAAGAGCAGCCGACACCCGCATGTGGAGAACTTTGTTAAGGGCATCTCAGCGGCGGCTATAGGTGCTCTGTTTGGAGCGTCGGTTATGCTGGCCGTGGCAGCCCTTGTAGATGTACCGATTATCATTCTCAGCTCGCTTTGTATGGGTGCTATTGTCTTCTTAAACGCACCTGGCGTCTTGCTTATCTGCCTTACAGGAGTGGCAGGTATCCTACTGAAGATGTAAAGGCCCTTGTCAAAAGTGCTAAATCAGGATACCACAAATATAGGTAGATAAATAATTCTGGTTGATAAATGGGACCTCGAACATTTAATACGGCAGAGCTCATCAAGGCTTATGAGTCGATGTTGTTGATCCGTCGCTTTGAGGAGCGTTCAGCGCAGCTCTATGGCATGGGGCTCATTGCTGGCTTTTGCCACCTTTATTCTGGGCAGGAGGCTGTTGTCACAGGCTTACAGGCTTGCGCTAACCCGCAAGACACCGTAATCACCAGCTATCGTGATCATGGTCATATGCTAGCTTGTGGTATGGAGGCAAACGGTGTGATGGCGGAGCTCTTAGGTCGGGCTACGGGCTATTCAAAAGGCAAAGGCGGCTCAATGCACATGTTTAGCCGCGAGAAGAATTTCTTCGGCGGGCACGGCATTGTCGGTGCTCAGGTTTCCATTGGTACTGGCATGGCTTTTGCGCATAAATACAATGCGGATGGTGGCCTGTGCTGGGCTTATCTTGGCGATGGTGCCGTGAACCAAGGTCAGGTCTATGAATCCTTTAATATGGCGGCTTTATGGAAGCTTCCGGTTGTTTATGTTATCGAAGATAACGAATACAGCATGGGAACGTCCGTGGCGCGCTCCTCGGCGAGTCCGCATTTTTCTAAGCGCGGTGAGGCTTACGGTATCCCTGGGCGCGAGGTCGATGGTATGGACTTAATGGCCGTGCGTGAGGCGGGCGAGTGGGCGGCGGCTCTGTCGCGTGAAGGTGAGGGGCCAGTATTGCTGCACATGAAGACCTACCGCTATCGTGGGCATTCTATGTCAGATCCGGCGAAATACCGCACCCGCGAGGAGGTTGAGAAGGTTCGTGAGAACAGGGATCCCATCGAACGCTTAAAGCATTATTTGGTGGATGCGAAGTTGGCTGATGAAGCTGGCTTGCTCGCCATCGATAAGCGGGTTAAGGAAGTAGTAGCGGCGGCTGTGACTTTCGCGCAAGACTCGCCTGAACCGGATGCTGCGGAATTATACACAGACATAATCATTGAGAATTAGATAATGGCAAAGATGCAAACAGTTCGTGAAGCTTTACGGGATGCAATGGCTGAGGAAATGCGCAGCGATCCTCGTGTATTCCTGATGGGTGAAGAGGTTGCCGAATATCAAGGTGCCTACAAGGTTAGCCAGGGTCTGCTAGAAGAGTTCGGCTCTGACCGCGTGATTGATACACCCATTACCGAGCATGGATTCGCAGGATTAGGTGTGGGTGCGGCTTTCATGGGTCTCAAACCGATTGTTGAATTCATGACCTTTAACTTCTCGATGCAAGCCATTGACCAAATCATTAACTCAGCCGCTAAGACACTATACATGTCAGGCGGGCAAATGGGCTGCCCGATTGTTTTTCGCGGTCCCAATGGTTCAGCCGCGCGGGTAGGGGCCCAGCACTCGCAGTGCTATGCTAGCTGGTATGCTCATTGTCCAGGCTTGAAGGTAGTTAGTCCTTATAGTGCTGCGGATGCTAAGGGGTTATTAAAGTCGGCGATTCGCGATCCCAACCCCGTTATCTTTCTGGAAAATGAGCTGCTGTATGGCCGTTCGTTTGAGGTGCCTGAGGATGGGGATTGTAGCATCCCATTGGGGCAGGCCGCAGTAGTCCGTGAGGGCTCGCATGTTACGCTGGTGGCGTTTTCCTTGATGGTAGGGATTGCCCTTGAGGCAGCGGATATACTGGCCGAGCAGGGTATATCGGCAGAAGTCATTGACTTGCGAACCCTTCGTCCCTTGGATGAGGCGACTATCCTAGCATCTGTTCGGAAAACCAATCGCTTGGTTTCTCTTGAGGAGGGCTGGCCTTTTGCTGGCATTGGTTCGGAGATCTGCGCCCTGGTTTGTGAAAAGGCATTTGATTATCTTGATGCTCAGCCGGTGCGTGTGGCCGCGGAAGATGTGCCGCTCCCGTATGCGGCTAACCTGGAGAAGCTCGCTTTGCCTAGTGTTGATAAAGTCGTCAACGCCGTTAAGGTAGTCTGCTACACGTCCTCCTAATTTATTTGTAACTATCTAGGTATGTTCTGCTAAGAAAGAAACTGGATTGCTTCGCTGTGCTCGCAATGACGGATAGAGTATATGCTCTGCCGTCATTGCGAGGCCACGCAGTGGCCGCGGCAATCCAGGATCTTCCTTTAACAGCAATATACCTGGGAAGTTACAATTTATTTCTATTGCTTTTTGTCTTTCAGCGTATTAGTATTTCATGAATTACATTATTACTGACATTATTGTTTGAAGCTTTTCTTAGGAATGTTGAGGGTTATTTTATGAATAAAATATTGTTTGCGTTGGTTCTTTTATTGCTACAAGGTTCTACCGTGCATGCATCGCAATGGGGGTTTCCTCTAGAAGATCCTGTTCGGCAATATAGACCATCTAAGATGGAGGTTATTGCTGGACTAAGAAGTTATTTAGAGAGCTCTATGGACCCTATCTTAGATCTTAAGGATAAATTTGAAGATTTAGGACTGCCTATTCCAGGTGACTTATCGAAGGAAAGATTAGATGGTATTAAGAAACACTTAGATAAAAATTTAAAAGACCTATCTAATTTTGAAAATGGAAAACTCACTACAGAAGAAATGGTTAGAAGGGCTCTTATCAGAAGAATGGAATTTCTTAAGAGAAGAATAGATAGAATGGAGATTAAACAAAGCGCACCCAAAGACGTAGAAGTTATCTATCCTTCAACATACCCAGAGAACTTTGCAAACTATGGCCGACTTGAAAAAGTTATGGCCACTATGTCAACAGATTTTTATCAAATGCATAATATAAATATTTTAATGCTTCTATCTTTGATAGATGTCCGAACTGTAGCTAGTGATATTAAGGACTTAATTAGAGTTTCAGTTGCACTGTGGCCCCACATTCAACGTTTAGATCAAGGTATAAGTGCTGATCTTGGTCACCCTGATGAAGCAATTAGGATTGGTAAGTATCGTATACCGTATGATAGAAGAGATGATCACACACTATATGATGAATATTCCTTATATAGAAATTGTGTTCTCCCTGAGACTTCTTGTCCACCCCAAACAATGGTGTGCTACGCTGGTTTCCATAAGTTTGTTCGATCATATACCCCGACATTCTATGAGATTCAACAAACAATGCTTGAGGCTGGACAAGCTGAATTGTTGCTCTACATCCCCCCATTGGCAAAATTACCATGGTTAAAGCGTCCTGTTCTTCCTCACATAGTTTTCCCTGCAATCCAAGCAGCAATAGCAGTAGCAGCATCAGAAGAAGTAGAAGAAAAAGAATCTGAGGAGCCAGAGCAAGGATTTCCTTTTGATCGAATAGACATAAAGGAAAACAATGCTGTGCCTGACATAGTTTTCCCTGCAATCCAAGCAGCAATAGCAGTGGCGGCATCAGAAGAAGTAGAAGAAAAAGAATCTGAGGAGCCAAAGCAAGGATTTCCTTTTGATCGAGTAGGCATAAAGGAAAACAATACTGTGCCTGTGTCATCTCCCTTTGATGAACTTAAAGGTGTGCACCTTAAAACTTATGAGAGGATTTTTGACGGGAAACACTTTTTGAGTGTTAGCTACAATGATTTCAAAACGCTTTGGACTCATTTGGGCGGAAGCATCCCCAATCCAAAAAGTGGCACTTCTCATCGTGATTGCTTGTATAATGGCAAAAAAATTGCTATGACCTATGTTCCACATGGTAATCATACGTATGGTAAGCGGGTTATTAAGAGTGTTAGACAAGCATTGGAGGATCTTAAATATATTCAGTCGCAACAATCTCTTAATGCAGTCGGAAAGAGGCTTGCCAACTTAACTAAATAAGGCTACCACAAAGATAGGTAGCTAATATTTATGGTTTGAAGGAAGCCCCTAATGCCTATTGAAATCTTGATGCCCGCGTTGAGCCCTACGATGACAGAAGGTAATCTGATTCGTTGGTTGAAAAAAGAAGGTGACACGGTCAAGGCTGGCGAGTTGTTGGCGGAGATTGAAACCGATAAAGCCACTATGGAGATGGAAGCTGTCGACGAAGGCGTCATTGGCAAGATCATCATCTCAGGGGGAACCGAAGGCGTTAAGGTGAACGAGCTCATTGCTGTGCTTCTAGAGGCAGGCGAAGGGATGCAGGACTTTAAACCCAAGAAGGCTGTACCTAAAAAAGAAGCAGCTCCGTTACCAGAGGTGCAAGAAGCGGCCGTTCAGCCATCTGTGGCTACGGTTGCCTCGACTGATCGCATAATCGCTAGCCCTTTGGCGCGCCGCGTTGCGCATGAGAATCAGATTGATCTGACGAAAGTAAAGGGTACCGGGCCGCGCGGGCGCATTGTTGAAGCTGATGTGCTTAATAAAGCTGGCGGGCAATTGTCTGTGCCTATGTCGGGAGAAAACTCATATATTGACGTTCCCCTAAGCAATATGCGCAAGGTCATCGCTAAACGCCTAACAGAGGCAAAGCGAGATATTCCTCATTTTTATTTAACGATAGATTGTCAACTGGATGATTTGCTGCGCTTGCGAGGGAGCTTTAATGCAAGGCCAGGTGTCGACAAACTATCAGTTAACGATTTTATCATTCGTGCCTGTGCTTTGGCTCTTGAAGAGGTTCCTGAGGCGAATGCGGCGTGGCACGATACAGTGATTCGCCAATACCGCGATGCTGATGTGGCGGTTGCGGTGGCTATTGACGGCGGTCTGATTACGCCGCTGATTCGCCAGGCCCAGACGAAGAGCGTGCGTGCGCTTTCCCTGGAAATGCGAGAGCTGGCGCAGCGTGCGCGTGCGGGTAAGCTGCGGCCGGAGGAGTACCAGGGCGGGACATTTACGCTTTCTAATCTTGG
>JBAWWF010000036.1:0-8011 GCA_037146895.1 Alphaproteobacteria bacterium
GATATGAGATAACACATCACTTTTAAGCCTTCCTTATCCCGAACTCAGGTTATTTAAGAAGCAATACTGAAATCATGTGAAATGGGTATATACGATCCTGCTCTCGTGCGCCGTAATAATTTACTTTCAAGAAAAGGCTTGGGTTGAAGCGTTGTGAATGATAATCATAAAGCAGGGATTATAAGCAATAAGGATATGAGACGTGAAGATCAATGGTAATGCGGTAAAGGTTGGCAATGTCCTTGAGCATGAGGGGAAGTTGTGGGTAGTAACCAAGACCCAGCATGTTCAGCCAGGCAAAGGTGGTGCCTATATGCAGGTTGAAATGAAGGCCATACTGGAGGGGACCAAGACGAACGAACGGTTCCGCTCTGCCGAAACTGTCGAGCGCGTTTATTTGGACGAAACACCGTACCAGTTTCTTTACAATGACGGCGAGGAACTAGTATTTATGGACCAGGTAACCTTTGAGCAAATCACTTTGAGCAAGGAAACTATTGGCGAAGGCAGTGTTTTCTTAGTTGAAGGTATGACCATCGATCTAAGTAGCTATGAAGGGCGGCCGATAAGTGCGCGCCTACCAGAAACGGTTGTGTTGCGCATTGAGCAAGCGGATCCGGTGGTTAAAGGGCAAACGGCTTCTTCCTCCTATAAACCGGCAATGTTGGAGAACGGGGTTCGCGTTATGGTGCCCCCTCACATTGAATCAGGTATGCGTGTGGTGATTAACACAGAAGATTCCTCTTATGTTGAACGAGCGAAGGATTAATTTAACTATGTCTTCAGCACGATTAATGGTACGTTCGCCCACGATTAATGTTATGACAATGGCAGCAGAAAAAGCAGGCCGTGCAATGATCCGTGACTTTAATGAGATCGAGCATTTGCAGGTTTCAAAGAAAAGCTTAGGGGACTTCGTTTCCACAGCAGATCATCGTTCAGAGAAGATTCTCGTGGCTGAACTCAGGAAAGCGCGGCCATCTTATAGCTTCCTGTTGCAAGAATCCGGCACAATCGAGGGATCTGATTCAGAGTATCGGGGGATTATAGATCCCATTGATGGGACAACAAACTTTCTTCACGGTATTCCCCACTTTGCGATCTCTATTGGTTTGCAACGAGGTGATGATATTGTGGCTGGCGTTATTTATAACCCTGCTACGGATGAAATGTATTGGACGGAGAGAGGACATGGATCCTTCCTCAACCAGCGTCGCTTGCGAGTTTCAGGGCGTAAAAATCTTGATGAAGTCGTGGTTGCAGTGGGGGGGCCATATGGTGCTCAAGGGGATGTTGCACAATATCTGCAAACACTAAGCAAAATCATACCACAAACTGCGGGTATTCGACGTATGGGTGCTACGGCACTGGACTTTGCTTTTGTGGCTGCTGGTCGCTTTGATGCGTGCTTTGCAACGGATTTTTATCCATGGGATGTAGCCGCCGGCATTTTGATGGTTAAGGAAGCTGGCGGTTATGTGAACACTCTGGACGGTACAAGCGATGCACTCGTTTCAGCAAGTGTTCTGGCGACAAATGAGCACCTATGCTTACCGTTACAGAAGATGCTAACTGACTAAAGTCACTTTATGTGATCTTTATGTAACATGTGTTGCCTATTATTTATTTGTATATGAACTCTTTCTAGCGCAACTGTCATAAACCTTCTATTTAATGAGCAACATAATAATGATGTTTTTAAATAGCGTATTATCAGAATGAATTTTTTTTGGAAACAGATCTGTGCCGTCGCAGCAACAGTGGTACTTTTGTCGCAAGTTTTTGCTGATGACGTAGTTATTCTCATTAGTAATCATAAAAAAATCCCCTCTAAAGATCTGACATCGCTGTTAGCGAGCCACCCACAATTGCATAAAACCGCCTATGCTTCGCCGATTAAAGCGCATCCTAACGAGGCTAACCTTTTGCCACATCGTGCAACATATGCTATTAGCCTCCATAAGACCTTTGATCCAGAAATTAAAGATGTAACAGGAACGATGACCATTGAGATCTCCGATGCAGGGATACAATGGACTTATGAGAAAAAAACAATTCTCCTTGTTAGGTATTATGACGGTACAGTTGAGCCAGTAATCATTAAAGTTGCTTCCTGGGAATCGAAGGAAGAAAATAAAAACGGGGAAGGGGATGGTGGCCCCAAGTATCACTTCTATGCGAAAGTTAATCGCGGTACAGAGGTTCTTCATGATGATGACGACTATGAGAATTATCAGGAACAGGGAGCACTTATCCAAGGTGAAGCCTTGATGGCAACTGCGCAAGGAGAAGGAATTGTCACCTACCAAACACCGTATGGCCTAACCGCAAGACTTCCTGTGGGCACTGTCTTCCCAATGCGACATACGGCAAAGCTAATGCAAGAAGCTGTGAATGGCAAAAGCGTTTGTTCATATATCCTTTTTGATGGCGAAAACGAGTCAATTGCCTTTGGTGGCGAGAATGAACGCAATGAAATTGTGCGTGTTAATACTGTTATTACTCCTGTAGCGAAGTCCAATGTTAAATTCTCGGATCCTGTCCCTTTTCCAACAGATCATATGTGGGCTATGCACATGGCTATTTATGGAATAAATCCACAGAAAGATAATCCTGATCCTGACTATGAGATTAGCCAAACGATGCTCCCACACGGCATTATCGCTAGTATGATCCAAGATTTTGGCGACTTTAATGCTGAACTTAAGCTAACAGAGCTGGAGTTTTTTAATGAGTAACCAATGAACTATCATCTTTTCCTTGAATCTAATTTAAAATTCCCCTAAAGTCCTATAAAGGTTAAGAATAAATGCGGCAGTCGGCCCGTTTGTCTTAGCCTGAAGCGTGACGCACGAGTGCTAAAGACACTCATACGTCACTAACCGTAACTCAACAAGGAAGGTTGAATCAGGTTTATGCCAGATTATCTTATAGGAAGCGCATTTTTCAAGGATCGACTAAGAAACTCGCCCATAAGCTTGGGTCGGGAAAGTGTGTTGTTGATTACGGTACGATGGGAGGCTGGGGGAAGTACATGTATCCAGCCTCCTTTTTTGTATAACTATTCAGGTTATGCTCAGGCACTTTTAGGATGAAGGATTCCTGGATTGCCACGGCCACTACGTGGCCTCGCAATGACGGCGGTGAGCTAATAATGACGCTAGTTCCGTCATTGCGAACGAAGTGAAGCAATCCAGGGTCTTCTTAGCAACGACCTGAATAGTTACTTTTTTTGTAATTAGCAAGGAGATTTTAAAAATGATTGAAATTAAAACTTTAACTGGCACTATCGTCGGCAACTATAAAGACTACGATGAGCTTTGTGATTATATTATGGAACAGGAAAACTTAAAGCTTCTAGAGCCCAAGCCTGACTTGCGTAATTTGCAGTGGAGCTTTACGGTTTGTGAGTCAAGAAAGATGATCACAATTTGCACAGGTGACTTCATGAAGTTGCGCCACGTCGTTCTGACTCCTGGTGTTGATCTGGCTGCATTAAAAGCAAAATGGTGCCGATACTTCTGTAGAGCTCATGGTTTAGTGATTAACTTCATTTGAAATGTGATGATTTGCAGCAAGAAATTTTCTGAAGTCGGGTTCGTTTAAAGGTTTGCTAAACAAATATCCTTGGACTTGATCACATTGGTATGCTTGCAAGAATAGCAATTGCTCTTTCGTCTCAACGCCTTCTGCAATCACATCAAGTCCTAGGCGTTTGCTAAGAGATATAATGCTGTGCGTTAACAGAGCATCTCTATTATTTTGCGTCAACTGGCTGATAAATGACTTATCGATTTTTAAGGTGCTAACCGGCAGTTTGCGCAAATAGCTCAGAGAAGAATATCCGGTCCCAAAATCATCTACGACAAAACGAACTCCCATCTTAATAATCTCGTTCATGTGTTTAATTGCTTCGTCCACATTATCAATAAAAGAACTTTCGGTAATTTCAAGCTTGAAACTGCTTGGATCAAGCTGCATCTGCTGGAGTGTTTGCTTGACAAACAGGCGGAAGCTTTCCCTGAAGAGCTGTTCGCGTACGATATTGACAGAAACAAAAATGGGTGGGGAACCTTCTTTTTGCCAACCTTGTAGGTGTTCGCAAGCTTGCCTAAACATAAATTCCCCCAGCTTCACGATAAGGCCAGATTCTTCGGCAATAGGGATAAAATCAATGGGCGAGATCGAGCCATTCTCATGATCATTCCAGCGGCACAAAGCTTCAACACCGCAAATTCGGCCACTTTGGCAATTCATAATCGGTTGATATGCTATATCAAGATGATCGTGTTCAAGCGCATGTCTCAAGCGGCTTTTCACATCAAAATAGTTTGCTATACGGTTAGAAAATTTCTCTTTGTATATTTTAAAAGTTATCCCTGTGACTTGGTTAGAATGCATGGCAACCGAGGCTTTCTCAATTAACTCATCGGCTTTATCACCATCTTTGGGCGAAATACTTATACCCAACCCCCCTGAAAGCATTTCAAGTTTTTTACCAGGAAGAGATGATTCTTCCACGACATGAAAAGGCTTACGGAAGGTAGATAGTAATGAATCAATTATTTCTTGAAATGACGGTGTCTTTGAAAAACCACTAGGGACTTGCACAAATAATAGGAAGCAACCCGTTTCATCGTGAGCAATGTTTAGATCGATATCAAAGGTTTTCCGCAACCGAAAATTTAACTCGTTGACAATTCCATAGGCAATACCCTGACCAAAGACATTTTTGATATGGTGAAAACGCTTAATCATCAAAGAAAATACTATAATCTCATCATTTTCTTTTCTGCGATCAAGGCGTTGCGCAAGTCTTTGAGTAAAAAGACGGCGATTCGGCATGTCTGTGAGATGGTTGTAAAATAAGGCTTTCTCTAGGTCTTCCTTAGTATGTTTCAGGAGATAATTGACATGCAACTCGTGTTCCACAAGTTTAGCGAATTGCACGAGACATTGACGCCACTTGGGATGGAAGTCTCTGGCAAACTGATCCATAAGGCAAAGTGTGCCTAGGGGATAACCGTTCGGGCCTTTTAAAATAGCACCTGCGTAAAAACGGATATGCGATGCGCCTGTGACAAGTGGATTTCTAGCAAAGCGGTCGTCCTCCAAAGCATCAGGAACAACGAAGATTTCTTCCTCGGCAATAGCAGCTCCACAAAAAGATACATCACGCGCCGTATCAGGAACATGAACTCCATAAAATGATTTGGACCATTGTCTTTTGGAATCAACTAGAGAAATAAGAACTGTGGAAACATTAAAAACACTAGCGGCTAATCTGGTATACCGATCGAACCGTTCCTCAGGCAATGTATCTAAAACCTCAAGTGCATAAAGTTCGTTTAGCCGCTTAAGCTCGTTATTCGTTTGTGCGCTGTTTTCTTTAGAACTCACTGGCAGGCTCCTTAAACCCATTAGATCCAGTGTGCCTCTAATGTATTAATAAATTGGTAATTCTATGTAACCTCAGCTCGGGATAAGAGAGAGGCATGGCACCTCCACCCCCTGTCCTAGCGCACCGAAGCAGTTCTGCCCCATGGTCGGTCTCCTAAAGCGGCGCGCACGCTTTTGTAATCGCAACCCGAAGCATTAAACCAGAATACGTGCGCACCATTCTTGCGCAATTGCTGGCTGTCGATAACTATGCGCTGAGGCGTAGATGTACAGAATTTGCGCAAAGGACCATTGCTGATAATGACTTTATGATGCTGACATATCTTGCGAATATCACGCGGCGACAACCAACCGCGGCTCTGATCAATGAACAAACAACGCCCGCGCTGTAATTGCGTAGTGTCCCAAATATCTGTTTTCGCTAGTGCCAGCTCTTTCATCCATAGCTCCTTATAAAAGCTTGAGGATTTGCCAGGTGATACCAGGAGTGTATCGCCTTGGCGGATTGCGATTGTAGAACCATCGCCAGCAATTAATGCATCTGGTGGATTGGTAAAGAATAGGGTGGCTACGGCGCAACTCAAAGGCAGTACGCCCCAAAAACGCCATGGTCGCTGCCATAGACATAGCCATAGTCCGCCCAAACAAATGAGCACGAGGAAGATCGGTGGCGGAGTAGCCACTTGAATAGCAGCACCAGGTAACGCAGCTATGCGAATGGCTATCTCAGTTAGCAAAATAAGCCCCGTCTCCAATGCTTTAAAGGCTAAAGCCGAACCGCCCCACATCAAGGACAGAACTGCAACGATGCTTGCGGGCATGATCCATAACCCTGTCAGCGGAATGGCTAGGAGATTACCGATAATCGCCTGCAAGGTAAAACGATTGAACAAAGCCAGTGTGAAAGGCGTCGTTGCTGCGGTTGCGACAAATGTGGAGAACAGAATGCTGCCAAAATAGAGGAACCCTTTTTGCCACCACGATTTTTTTAGCGACCAGGTTTGTGCTGTATCTCTCCCTCCCTCATAGGCCGCAATGAGTGCGATAACGGCGGCAAAGGAGAGCTGAAAGCTTGCGGTTAGTAGAGTCTCTGGCCATATGAGGAGAATTCCCGTTGCACTCAAAGCAAGCGATCGCATAGATATGGCTTTACGGTCAAGCATGACGCCGATCATGATAAGTCCAGTCATTATAAAAGCCCGCTTGGCGGGCACAGCAAATCCTGAAATAACCAAATAAAGTGCGATGACAATGAGAGCTAGACCTGCGGCCCATTTTTTGATCGCATACCGTTCCACAAGTGGTGGGATAAGGCATAATCCGCGTCGGATGGCTAGAAAGCATAACCCCGCGACGAGACTTAGGTGAAGCCCAGAGATCGCTAGGATATGGTCGATTCCGGCGTCAGCATATGCCTGGCGGACTCTAGGGAGGATTCCCGAGCGATCGCCCGTAATAAGGGCTGCGGCAATGGCACCTGCTTGATCCGGCATCCACTCCCGTAATTCTTTAGTCAGCCAATTACGCCAACGCTGGACCATTAATGCTACCACTTGCGATTCCCTTGAGATAATAGTTAGGTTGGTAATGCGGCCAACCGCACCAATATTTTGAAAAAAGGCGGCGCGGCGGAAGTTATACCCTTGTGGGCTGACTGGATCAGAAAGCGGTAGCAGATCGGCGGTAACGCGCAGCCGATCTCCTGGTTGCAGCTCTAATGATTGTTTAGTGGTGAGCCGCACCCGTTGGGGGAGTTCTGGCGCGGCGATTGGTTCAATGATCAAGCGTTTTTTGTCAGGAAATTGTTCAACATCAAGCAATGTTCCTGTGAATGTTGTCCGACGCTGCTCTTTGAGCATGCGTGTAGCAACAGTAAGGGTGCGGCCTTTGGCAACGGTAAAACCTAATGCGACGCTGATAATGAGCAAGCTTGTGAAATAAGCCTTGCGATATTTTAGTAAGAAACCAGCGCACAATAGGGTGCCGCACAGACTGCCAATAACCGCCGTAGTGGTAGGTTCATAAGGTAGACAAAAATAAGAACATATGCCAACACCAAGACCAACCGGACACCAAAGGCTCCAACGGGTGCGCTCTTGCTCCTTGTAAGATTGGTATAAACTTTGCATAGCGTGTCTTTCCGGTGGCTTGGACCACTCTCTTTCTATTTAACCTCAGCTCGGGATAAAAAAGGCTTAAAAGTGAGGAACTATCTCATACTTGTCATAGCGGACAGCAAGAAAATAGAGCAGTCGCTACGCTCGCTGCTATTTTCTAGCTTCCGGTATTACAGTGGGGCACTTTTTATGGCTTTCTCTTTTATCCCGAACTGAGGTTATTTAGGTAGATCTTATCCTAAGGATTGAGTTTCTTCGACAGAAAACCCAGTAAATTCACTCACATCTTCAATGCTAATGCCTTTAGCAAGCATTTTACGGGCTGTCTTTTCTAGCCCTATCCGTTCGCCTTTCTCCAGAGCCTGTTTTTCCATTTCCAGCCCTTTCTCCAGGGCCCGTCTTTCTTTTTCCTTAGCCTCTTCAGCCTTTTCCAGGGCCTGTCTTTCTTTTTCCTTAGCCTCTTCAGCCTTTTCCAGGGCCTGTCTTTCTTTTTC
>JBAWWF010000037.1:0-7901 GCA_037146895.1 Alphaproteobacteria bacterium
CTCTATCGTCATCTCTGGATAGCCAGTCAAATACAATAGAGCGTACAACAACATAGAACCATGACCAGCAGACAGTATAAAGCGATCTCTATCTGGCCAATCTGGTGCTTGGGGGTCAAACTTCAGGAAATAGCGGAATAAGACGGTGGCCACATCTGCCATCCCCATGGGCATGCCAGGGTGCCCAGATTGCGCTTTTTCGACCGCATCCATGGCTAAAACACGGATAGCATTAGCCATCAACTTATGTTGCTCTTGAGTGGCAGGGGTAGATATGGTCTCAGGAGATGGCTTCATTCTTTTAGTCCTAATCTTACTTCACTCGTTAGATTAAAGGTCCTAAGCCGTTTAGGTCAACAGGTGATCTTTAGGTGATCTTTAATAAATACTCTTGCATTTTATTAAAATTTTAAATAAAGTTAAAGTATGAGGTTTTTGACGTAAGATTCAGTGAGGAATCAACGAGAAATGCTAAAAGCTCTTTTGTTATTAGGCGGCATTGCATGTAGTCAGTGTGTTTACGCAGGGGAAGATAGTGAACACGACAAGGTTGTAAACGTTGCACGCCAGGGAAATTATAAACAAGCGTTGTCAATGCTCGATACGATCGTAAAAGAAAAGGGATGGGATGAAAAACGGGTCTATGACTATATCACTATTCTGACGTGGGATGGACAGTACCAAAAAGCCTACAAGCTTTTTAAAGAAAAAGTTACTAAGGATCCAAAAGAGCTTCCTGGACACGTCCTAGAGGCTCTTGCAAGGTCGTGTAGAGAGCTTAAGTATTATCAAAAGTCGAGAACTTTTTATTTGCTACTAATGAAAAAGCATCCAAAAGATGTTGACGCCTATCTTGGTCTTGCGGTCATTCTTCTCACGGAAGATAAGGCTGATGATGTTCCGCTCCTGCTTGTGCCTTTTAAAAATGATCCTGAAAAAGGTGTTGAAGTCCTGAAGCTCATGGGTCTGGCCTATATGCGCCTTAATCTTTTCATTGATGCTTTGGATTGCTACACGCGGGCTCTTGCGAAAAAACATAATGATAAAGAAGCTCTGCAAGGAAAAGCTAAAGCATTGAATGGGATGCTTGCTTCCTATGAGGCAGAGAAAATTCCAGATTTAGATGCAGATCTTTATCAAAAAATTAAATCTAGTGAAGCGGCTCTAGATATTAGGTGGGGTATCGCATCAGAGTATCCCAGAAATTACGCCCATTTCGATAAGGCCATTGATAAGCTTACCAAAGCCGAGCCTACAGATCGCAATACTTATGATTTGATAGTCGCTTATAATAGGCGGGGCCGCCATGATGATGCGCTTCGCCTTTATGAAGAATTATTAGCATCGGGAAAAACAAAAGAAGATATACCAAATGAAACCCTTGAAGCTGTGGCTGTGTCATATTTGCATAAGCATAACCCAGTTATAGCTAAGGACATATACGGTTTTGTTCTTAGCAAACAAGCTGATAATATCGAGGCCCTACAGGGATATTATTATGCATTGCTAGAAAATGAAGAATTAGGTGAGAGCCTGGAGTTTATTGAAAGTAACTATCAGAAACATAAGAAGTTTATTTATATGGGTAAGCTTGCTTATATAAATAGCAATAGGGATGCTTGTGAAAGTTTGTACTCTAAATCCTTTCTCTATGCAAATCTGTTGTCAGTATCAGAAAGCGTATTGAAGGAGAGGATCAAGGTTATTCCCCACAATACAGATATTAGAATGCTTTTAGGCGAAACATACCTTTCGCGAGGGTTGCCACGAGCTGCTAAAAAAGAGTTCGATATTGGTCAGACAAATGATCCAGAGAATGTTGGGCTAAAGATCGGTCGTATTGGCGTGCTGATGTCGTTACACCAATACAGAGAGGCCGAAGCGTTACTTAATGAATTGAAACCTAAACATCCCGATAATGATGCACTTAAAAAGGCTGAAAAAGCTTGGGAAGCGCATAATTTGCGTGAACTTGATACTGGGTACAGCTTCCAAAAGGGCGGTCTTTCGTCAAGTGGAACATCTCTTCTTGAAGCAACGCTGTATTCAAGCCCAATCGCTTATAACTTTAGGGCTTTCATGACTGCCACCCACCTTTTTGGAAAATTCACGGAAGGTTCATTGTGGTACATCCTGGGCGGTGCAGGCTTGGAATATAAGTCGACACCTTTCAATGCAAGGTTCGAGGTCAACGACAGCCACTACAAAGGTCGGGCAAGAGTTGGCAGTATCCTGGACATCAACATAACTCCTACCGACGAATGGGCCTTTTCTGGGCAGGCTGATTTTAACAGTTCAGCCAAGACTCCTGGAAGAGCCTTCGTTAATGAAGTTTCTTCAAATTATTTCGATGTGGGTGCAGGTTATTACTATAACAATGCTTTTAAATTGGGAATGAGCGTTTTTGATCAAGAGTTTACGGATAAAAACCGTTGGTTCGGTGGAAGCTCCTTTGTGCAAGGCCAAGTTGCTGAAATGCCTCGTCAAACACTTGATCTACGATTGGATCTTGGCTATCGCAAGTCAAGAACACAAGATGCCTTATATTATAGTCCGCTCAGAGATTCTTTTGCGTCCGCTTCCGCTATTTTAGATCAGACCCTTTACCGCAATTACGAATTTTCTTTTAAGCACGCAATTACGCCAAGTGCCGGTGAATATTGGGAGAGAGGATTTAACAAATCTGCGACGTTTGGTGTGTCTTATGAGCAGCAGTTCGGGTACCAGGACTGGTATCTTTTCAAGTACGGCGTTAGTCGTGCTCGCGCCACATATGATGGTACTCCTGAATACACAACATCAGTTTTCATTAATTTTAACATAAAGTTTTAGGTATGGTTTATTTTCTAGGATGGCTTTTTCTCAGTGTTGTCAGTGTTAGTAGTGTGTTTGCTAATAACACTAATTGCAATTTTATTGCCATTGCCTACCATGATGTTGTGTGGTCATCAGAGCAATCAAACTCTGATTCCGTGACGAGGAGTGACCTTGTGGGTCATTTTCAGTGGCTCAAAGAAAACGGTTATCACCCTGTTAGTGTATCCGATATTCTGAAGGCTCAAGCTGGAGAAAAGCCCCTTCCCGATAAAGCCATTTTGATAACCTTTGATGACGGCTATGCAAGTTTTTATACAGTTGTTTTCCCTCTCCTCAAAGCCTTTAATTTTCCAGCAGTTGCGGCTGTTGTCGGCAGTTGGATTGATGCGAAAGAACAGCATAAAACTATCGCATACGGGTCAGAGATGATTTCAGCTGAAAACTTTATGACGTGGAAGGAAATCAAAGAGGTATCAGATTCGGGGCTTGTTGATATCGCATCACATAGTTTTGCATCTCATCTGGGTATAACCGCCAACCCTCAAGGAACAGGTCAAGCTGCCCTTGTGACACGGTTCTATGATATGCAAAAAGGGCAGTATGAATCTTTTGATACATATAAAAATCGTGTTCAAAAAGACCTTGCAACAAATAACGATCACATTTTTAATAAAATAGGTAAAAGGCCACGTGTGATTGTTTGGCCTTATGGAAGATATAATAAGATCTGTCTAGGCATTGCGAAAAGCATAGGAATAAAAATTTCTATAACTCTCGATGATGAAAAATATTCCAACAGCACGGCAGATCTCGATGCAGTCGGCAGGTGTTATTACACGCCTGATGAAACCTTTTCTGCCTATATTATGAGACTAGAAAATTCTAAAAAACGAAACAATGCGGCTCTTCGTGCTGTGCGCATTGATCTGGATAAGATATACGATCCTGACCCTAAAAAAATCGAAGAGAATTTAAGTCGACTTATTGATCGCTTGTATAAGTATCAAATTAGTGCTGTGTTTATCAAGGCTTTTTCAAATACGCAAGAAAATGGTCATGCGGAAAGCCTTTATTTTCACAATCGCCATCTTCCAATAAAAAGCGATATTTTTAATCGTATCTGCTGGCAAATAACGACCCGCGTCTGCTGGCAACTTGATACCCATTCATATACACAAGTTTACGCTTGGCTTCCTATGGCGGCCTTTGATTTCAAGGGTGGTGGGTCGTCTGGCAAGTCCTTATCCTCGCGTCAGAAAATACTGGAAATATACGAAGATCTTGCTTTCAATAATTCCATTGCGGGTATTGTATTAGATGATGGGATGTCCTCAGATCTTGACAATTGGTCTCCAGCGGCAATTGATTTCACAAAAGAAATTATGCAAAAAGCCAAGGTTTTCCGGCCAGCACTCAAAGTAGTCCGAGGGTTTTCCTATGTGCCTACATCAGAGCCAGGAAGCGAAGCATGGTTTGCGCAAACCCTTCAAAGTTATTTTGATGCTTATGACTATGTAGCATTGATGACCATGCCTTCATCATCGGGATTACTTGAGCTTGTAGATGAGGTTAAGAAAAACCCTAGTGGTATCAAAAAAACAATTTTTGAAATTCAAACAATTGATCGGAGTGATAATGATGTGCCTCTTGATAGTGGAGTAATACTGAAACAAATGCGAAGCTTGTCGGCCCAAGGTGTGCGGCATTTCAGCCTTTATCCTGATGATTTCTTTAATGACCAACCAGAGATTGCGG
This sequence comes from Alphaproteobacteria bacterium, assembly GCA_037146895.1. Taxonomy (GTDB): domain Bacteria; phylum Pseudomonadota; class Alphaproteobacteria; order Paracaedibacterales; family JBAWWF01; genus JBAWWF01. The sequence continues at coordinate 4,573 of JBAWWF010000037.1, forward strand.
TGGTTAGAGAAGGAATCTCACTCCAAGAATATCCATATTTACCATAGTAGGCGATATAATGAGACGAATTCATCTACCTATCCACAAACGACTAGCGCATATTATAGGCTTATTCTTTTGCTGGGGCCTTTATGGAACTGGTATATTGTATGTAATAGCATCTCCAGAGTCGGTTAACGTTTATTGGGGACTTTTCATCGCCGTTACGGTAGAGTTTTGCCTTTTCGTGATTGTGATCATTACGTGGATACGTCGACATTTATTTCTTCACAGAACTCTTCAGCCTAGAAAGGCTATACCTGGAGTGTCTTGGGTGTATACACAAGATTATCTTGGGTATACGGTCAAAGGAATTGCCGAGCATCTTAAAGATGATAAATTCATCACGATTAATTGTGAGGAAGATACCAAAGTTAAGTCTTACAAAGCTTTGCTACCAGTAAAGCCAAAACCAAAAACTGAGACGAAGCCAAAGATAGAGGCAAAAGCTAAGACAAAGATAGAGACGAAAACTAAGCTCAAGCCAAAGATAGAGGCAAAAGTAAATATAAAGACAGAGATAAAGCCAAAGGCTAAGCCAAAAACTAAAATAAAAATAGAGCCGAAAACTAAGGCTAAGCCGAAAGCAACGTCCACGACAAAAGCTAAGCTCCAGCCAAAAGCAAAGGCAGCACCAAAAGCAAAGCTTAAGCCGAAAACTAAGACCAAAGCAAAAGCTAATACGAAGACAAAAGCAAAAGCTAATACGAAGACAAAGGATTAGGACATGTTGGAACATATATATACAGGCGTTCTTATTTTTATCGCATTTTATCCCATTGTTACCTCTATTATGTGGTTGGTTTTTTCTATTACATATAAAATTCGTTGGGAGGAAATGCACCATGAGGTATTCCCCAAACACAACCCTGAGGTATCCGTTATCGTTCCGACATTCAATGAGGAGCATCTTATTGAAAACGCTCTTACAGCCATGTGTGCTATGACCTATCCTCACTATGAGATTATTATTGTGAATGATGGATCGAATGATGGAACCCTAGAGAAGATCAAACCCTTTTTATCTAATCCGAAAGTCAGGCTCCTGAATAAAACAGTAAACCAGGGAAAATCTCTTGCTCTGAATGATGCTTTTGCGATTATGAACGGGGAGATTGTTGTAGTTCTTGATGCGGATGCACAGCCTGCGCCTGATCTTTTACAGCATCTTACGTGGCATTTTCAACATGCGCGTGTCGGTGCTGTGACGGGACATCCAAGAGTGAAAAACGCGACAAATTTCCTAACCCGTATTCAGGTCATTGAATTTACATCTATTATCGGTTTAATCCGAAGATCTCAACGGATCTGGGGTCGCATTATGACTGTTTCAGGTATTGTGGCGGCCTTTCGCAAAGAAGCCATTTTGGGTATTGGCGGCTTTCGTCCTGATATGTATACAGAGGACATCGATGCAACTTGGCGTCTGGAACGCAAGCATTGGGATGTACGCTACGAGCCACGAGCCATTGTTTGGATGCATGCTCCTGACACTTTACGAGTGTTTTTCAAGCAACGCCTTCGCTGGGCAAGGGGACTTATACAAGTTTTGATGGAAAACAAATCTATGTTACGTAAGTGGGAGATGCGTCGTTTGTGGACTATCTTTTATGAATCATCGATCTCCATAGTTTGGAATGCGCTGTATGGTATTATTATTTTGTATGAAGGCGTAAAATACCTAAGTTCTATTTTTTACACGGATCTGTCCGTTCAGATGCTAACTTCATCTGTAAGTGTTTCATCAAAGGGGGTGTTTGTTTTTGGGCTTCACTGGATTGTCGTCATGTCCAGCTTTAGTTTGATGCAGCTTTTGATCGGTGGGCTAATGGAATATAAACACGATAATGATATTATCCGGTTCTTTCCTTATGCAATTTTCTATCCTTCTTTTTACTGGGTTTTTATGACAGTTATAACGTTGACTGCGTTGCCTACTTTGTGGACTAAACATAGAGATAAGGTTGACTGGAGCACTAAACGAGATGTGCGCGAAAACGATGAGGGGTAGGGGCTATTTTATTAAAGTGTCCGTACCCCCCAGGGATTATATTATTGCTAAGGTAAGATCCTGGATTGCCGCGGCCACTGTGTGGCCTCGCAATGACGAATGAAAAGCAAACACCTTCGCCGTCATTGCGAGCGAAGCGCGGCAATCCAGAAATGTCTGCAACTTCAAGGGATTTAATTATGACCTGAAGTGGTTGAATTCCCCAGTCTCTATCGAAAGCTCACACTGCGGACTCGTGTAAAGGCTGGAGATTGCGGTTGAACGGTGAGCCAGGAGGTAAGCCCTAACCGCAGACCTGACCCGAGGGGAGATGAGCGAATTTGTTTTGGCTTTAATAGAACTCGTATACGTTTTGTTAAAAGCCCATCGCAATAAATACTGAGCCAATTTTTAAGGAGGGTATAATTATCATTCCCAGGGTAATCCACAGGCAAAAACCCTAAAAAGAGTTCCCATGACACAGGGCCAATCACTACCGTAATGCCATCTTCCTGGTCCCAGCTTTTAGACCCCAAGATTGTCTCACGGCCTAGTCGATTATAATGCCCTTCCTGCACCCCAATCTGCGTTTGCTGCCCCGCATCGGTCCGTTGCCACTTGCCAGCAAATTGCTGTATCTGCACAGGTGTTGCAAAGAAAGCCTGCAAGATTTGCTCAAGCCCAAGGGCGGAGCGCGGTTTTTTCCACAACAATCCCGCATAGCTCAAGAGAGAGCGGTCTTGCACCTTCCATTGCTGCCGCAGCTCTGGCGTAAAAAGACCAATGAGGTCAAGTAGACTGCGCCCGATAGGCGATTCTATCGGGTTAATCTTTTCCATTCCAGGAACGATTTTTTTGCGGCTGCGGTACCACATGGAGGCGAGACGGTGGTTAAAAATATCTAAGAAATCTTGGATGCCCGTATCTTTGGACCGTAGGCGATCTATGATCATTTCAGCAAATGGTGGTGGTAGTGGCCCTTGAACGCCAGCAATGCCTAGAAAGTTGATATAGATCTGCGGTGTTTTCTGAGCATGCGCAGTTACCTTTTGCACCTCGCTTGCTGATACACTTAAGGTCGTGCGCGAGGAAATCCGCAGTGCTTCTTGGCGTGGGCTAGACCCTTCTCCCAGAGAGATTGCTCCAGGGCGCAAAGTCTCGAGGATAGTGACGACTTGTGAGAAATCAAACTCATATCCTTCAGCGAATACTTGTTCAACTAACGATCGTTTTCTCGTTACAGGAGTCGTTGCTCGCCGGCTTGTGGTGGCCATTGTTTCCATACCTCAGTGCGTTGTTT
>JBAWWF010000038.1:0-7868 GCA_037146895.1 Alphaproteobacteria bacterium
TCAGATTTATGACCGGATCGTGGCGTTCTTGCGTGGGTGGCGACTGCTCTTGGGGATTATCCATAACCATTACTTTGATGATGTAGAGATAGTAAGCTGCGGCGACAACGCTGGCAAGCACACCCACAACTGCTAATCCATATAATCCTTTGGAAACAGCCGCCTGGAAGACATATAGCTTTCCTAGAAAGCCAGCTAGCGGCGGAATCCCCGCCATCGAGAATAAAAGGAAACTCATGATAAAGGCAGTCCCTGGATGCGTTTGCCAAAGACCACGTAAATCTTGAATCGACTCCGCAGTGTAACCGCGCCGGAGCAAATCAAGCAGGCACGCAAAGAATCCGAGCGTCATCAGAGCATAGAGGAAGATATACAGCAAGGTCGCTGTTGCCCCCCCTGCTCCACCGCTGGCAACCCCTATGAGGGCATAACCCATGTGGCCAATGGCACGGTAAGCTAATAAGCGTTTGATGTTGGTCTGATTTAGGGCGGCAAACGCACCAAGCAGCATTGAGGCGCACGCTAAACAGCTGATTATCCCATACCACTGTGCGATAAACCCATTAAACGGTCCCAACAATAAGCGTAACAATAAACCAAAAGCCGCTATCTTCGGCACTGTCGCTATAAAGGTGGTTACCGACGTTGGTGTTCCCTCATAAACATCTGGTGTCCACATATGAAAAGGAACTGCGGCAATCTTAAAAGATAATCCGGCAATAATAAAAACCAAGCCCACCCACGTGCCTAGCGGCTGATGAGCCTTTTGGGCAAAGGTTGTTGCTAGTGTCTGGAACTGCGTCGTCCCTGTAAAGCCATAGACGAAACTAATCCCAAAGAGCAAAATTCCTGTCGACAAGGCCCCGAGAACAAAGTATTTCAGTGCCGCTTCAGAGGATTTCCCGTCCTCACGGCGAAAGGCCGCAAGAATATAAAGACTCAAACTTTGCAGCTCTAAACCCATAAACAAAGTTAACAGATCATTAGCCGATACCATCACCATCATCCCCAAAAGGGAGAATAGGATTAAAAGCGGATATTCAAAACCCTCAAGATCCTCAAGAGCAAGAGTTTTGCTCGATGCTAACAAAACACCGCCAGCAAATCCTAAAATCAAGAGTTTGCAAAAAGTGGCAAAGGCGTCGGCCACAAATAATCCATTGAAGGTGATAGCCTGCTGTGTAGGGCAAATAAGAAGATAGAGCAGGAGCGCGCCAATCAAAGCTTTTGCAAGAAAAGGAATCCAGGCTTTGGCGGCATCGTGTAAAACACCGAGCAATAGTAAAGTACACGTACCAGCCGCCAGGATCATCTCTGGAATTGCTGGCAATAGATTCGGGATCATCGTAGCAACTCCTGCACCGCTGGATTAATCACTTTTAGCAAAAATTGTGGATGGATTCCTGCTAACAGAACGAGAACCGCTAGTGTGCCCAAAACAACTATCTCACGCCAGTCCAGATCCAGCATAGCTCGCGGCTCCAAGTTGGTTGTGAGCGTCCCAAAGATGATGCGCCGATACAACCACAGCCCATATGATGCCCCCAAAACCATTGCTGTCGCCGCTATGGAGGCTGCAACCATATTCACCGAAAAAACTCCGACGATCACTAAGAATTCCCCAACGAATCCGCTCGTTCCTGGAAGACCCAAAGAAGCTAGCGTAAAGAGCATAAAGAAAAAAGCATAACGCGGCATTCGAGTAACTAGGCCACCGTAATACTTGATCTCACGGGTGTGGAAACGATCATAAATGACTCCGACGCACAGGAATAAGGCAGCAGAAACGATACCGTGGCTGAGCATTTGGAAAACAGCCCCAGAGACAGCTTGGCTGTTGAAAGTAAAGATACCCAAGGTTACAAACCCCATATGAGCAACTGAGGAATAGGCGATCAACTTCTTGATATCGGTTTGCACCAACGCTACTAGAGATGTATAGACAATCGCAATCAGGCTCAACACAATCACGAAAGGTGCATAATACAACGATGCTTCAGGAAATAAGGGCAAGGAAAAACGCAACAAGCCGTAGCCACCCATCTTTAACAATACACCGGCGAGGATCACTGAGCCTGCTGTTGGTGCCTCAACGTGCGCATCTGGCAACCATGTGTGAAGCGGCCACATGGGTATCTTAACCGCAAAGGCAATAAAGAACGCCCACCAAACCCAAGCTTGCACAGCGAAGGGTAAGCGCATTTCTATAACCGTCGGCAGGTCGGTTGTCCAGGTGTGGCTATAGATCACCATGATAGCCACGAGCATTAGAACTGATCCGAACAGAGTATATAAAAAGAACTTGAAGCACGCATAAATACGATGCTCTCCGCCCCAAATCCCGATAAGCAAAACCATGGGGATGAGCACGGCTTCAAAGAATATATAAAAAATGACCAGATCAAGAGCGCAGAACATGCCAATAAGGAATGTCTCGAGCACTAAGAAGGCCATCATGTATTTACGAACGCGGTTTTCGATAGACCGCCAACTTGATAGGATACAAAGCGGCATGAGTAATGTTGTTAATAAAACAAAGAATAATGATATGCCATCAATGCCCAAGTGGTAGCGCGTCTGAAAGAATGGAATCCACGCGCGATTCTCAACAAACTGAAAACCTGGACGTTCCTCAAAAAACCACCAAAGACACATGGATAATGCGAAGACGAGCAATGATATCGCAAAAGCAACCTGGCGGCTGTTGCGCGCAACGGTGGCTTCGTTGCCACGAATTAACATAAGCGATAAAGCCCCAACTAAGGGCAGAAAAATAATCGTTGATAGAAGAGGCATTAGCTACTCACCACATACCAAGACAGCATCAGCACAAGTCCTAAGAGCATAGCAAAAGCATAATGGTATATGTATCCGGTTTGCAAGCGTCCTAAGACCCGCGCCGCTTGCATTGAGCTATGCGCTATACCATCAGGACCGAAGCGATCAATTATTCCTCTATCTCCCTGGTACCAAAATAGTGTGCCAAATGTAAGAATTGGTTGCACAAAAATTCGCTCAAAGATCTCATCAAAATACCATTTGTTGAACAAGAACGTGTAAGCTGCACGGTAGCGATCGTATAATATGCTTACCATAGCAGGACGCCACCAATAGAGATAATAGGCTAGCCCTATGCCAAACAGTGCTGTCAGAACGCTCATGTTTTTTGCAATCCACGGTAAGTGCTGCGGTTCCACAAGATAGCCGATTCCTACACCACCGCTAATAGTAGCACCTAGTGCCAAGATCCACATGGGTGCTTGCATCAATAGGGGTGCTTCATGGATATGAACGATTGTATGCCTTGGGTGCCCGTGAAACACTAACAAAATGAGGCGCCTGGAGTATAGGGCGGTTAAAAGCACTATAAAAACCCCCACGCAGTACGCCATAAGAGCAAAGGGATTAGTGCTCGCAAAAGCCGCTTCTAGAATTAAATGCTTTGAGTAAAACCCAGGAAAGAAAGGCAGTCCAGCTCCAGCCAAGCTGCCAATCCACATAAATGCATACGTTACGGGAATTCGCCGATAAAGGCCGCCCATGCGACGAATGTCTTGTTCTCCAGACATTGCATGAATGACTGATCCTGCCCCCAAAAACAAAAGGGCCTTAAAGAAAGCATGCGTAACCAAGTGGAACGTTGCTGCTGCGTATGCTGAGCAGCCAACTGCTAGAAACATGTACCCTAGCTGGCTACAGGTCGAATAGGCAATGATGCGCTTAATATCCGTTTGCGTGCAGGCAACACTCGCCGCAAAAAGAGCTGTAGAAGCACCTACAATGCAAATAATTTCGCATACCATAGGCGTTAGCTCATAAAGCGGGGACATCCTTACCAACAAGAAAACCCCTGCTGTGACCATCGTTGCTGCGTGAATGAGTGCTGAGACTGGCGTCGGTCCTTCCATAGCATCAGGAAGCCAGACGTGTAGGCCGAGCTGTGCTGACTTCCCCATAGCACCGATAAGCAATAAAGCTGCCGCGGTATTCAAGCCAACAATCGGTTGCCCACTCGCTTTGATTTGGGCAAGTTTGCTAAATAGAATATCAAGATCGATGGTATGAAAGATGGCGAAAAGGCAAGCAATGCCTAAAACAAGCCCCATATCACCAATACGATTAACGATAAATGCCTTCATGCCAGCGGCTGTAGCTGAATTACGCTCATACCAAAAACCAATCAACAAGTATGAAGCCAGGCCTACTCCTTCCCAACCAAAAAAGAGCTGTAGCAAGTTAGGTGCGCTCACTAGCATTAACATCGTCCAAGTAAAAAGGCTGAGGTAACTCATAAACCGCGGAATGTGGGGATCATCGCTCATGTAACCAATAGAATATAGATGGACAAGAAATGAAATGAGATTAACCGTCGTAATCATGATGACGCTTAAGTGGTCAATACGCATCCCCCAATAAGCAGAGAGATCGCCAACATGCATCCACAGCAAGAGAGGGTATGTGCTGCCAGGATTACCCTGTATCGCAATATTATTCAGCAAATAAAACCCAGCCACACAAGCCACCCCCATGAAGCTGCAGGTGATCGCTTGGGCAAAAAGATCAGGCAGCCGCTTATTTATAGTGCCTGCGATAATGAAGGCAACCAGCGGAGGATATAGTGCCAGAAGGCTTATGGTTTTAATGGTTAATGTCATAATCTATAAGGCTGTTCGTCACTAAATATCGATAATACATTTTGTTCTCCTTCTATCCTTTCATTTCGCTAATGTCGTCCATGTTAATGGTTGAACGGTTGCGGAAATAGACAACTATGATTGCCAAGCCAATAGCTGATTCTGCCGCAGCAACAGTTAGTATAAACAGCGCAAAAACTTGGCCGGTCAATGATCCAAGAAAGTGAGAGAATGCCACCATGTTGATGTTCACCGCAACAAGCATCAGCTCCACCGACATTAAAATAACGATAACATTGCGACGATTCAGTAAAACACCGAGAACGCCGAGAACAAAGACCAAAGAAGAAACAATGAGGTAATGCAAGAGGCCAATCATGGAATCTTAACTCCTTGGCGAAAAGGAACTCGGGCGAGCTCCAACGTCTGTGCAGAATTACGAGATATTTGCGTTTCCGTGTTCTGCCTTCGTTTACCATCACGCACACGCAATGTCAGAACAATAGCCCCGATCATCGCGACCAGTAAAATCAACCCGGAAATTTGAAAAGCAAACACATAGTTGGTATAGAGGATTTGTCCTAATTGATGCACATTAGTGCCCATGTTTTTGGTAGCAACAGCAGGAATAATACTGTCACTTTTCTGGATAATAAAAAAGAGCTCCGCGCAAAGAAGTAGTGCCACAATTCCTGCCATCGGGATATATCGTCCTACCTCACGCCGCAGTTCTTGAAAATTAATATTCAGCATCATCACGATGAACAAGAACAAGACAGCGACAGCACCTACGTAGACAATCACCAGGAGCAGTGCCAGTAACTCTGCCCCCAGCAGCAAAAAAAGACCCGCTGTATTAAAAAAGACAAGAATCAAGAATAAAACAGCATGCACAGGATTGCGACCTAATATAACCCCAACACTGCCTGCGATTAAGACACTTGAGAACAAATAAAATAAAAGTGTTTGGCCCATCTGGTGCTTGCTATCCTTTAAGATACAGGTGCTTCTGTTGGCGTTAAAACTAACTCTAGCTTAGGGTAACGAGGACGCAGCTTAGGGTAATGAGGACGCCGTGATATTTGTTTTGGATGTTCGCGTCTTTGTCCCGTTTGTTTTAAAGCTACCAATTTATCTTGTTCCTCTGATGCTACAAGTAACTCTAGCTTAGGATAGTGACGATTAGTATAGGGAAGATGACGCCGTGACAGTTTTTTTTTTGTTTTTTCTTGGAATTGAGGTTGATGGTGTTTTTCTTGGGATTGCGATTTAGGATGTTGAGGATCATCAACCGGTAATTGAGGTTGATGGTGTTTTTCTTGGGATTGCGATTGAGGATGTTGAGGATCATCAACCGGCATGGGCAACTCCGCTGGATCAAGGTTTTCTTTTGCAGCAAGAGCTGCTAGCATTGCTAAAAAGCCCCCTACCACTATAAGACTCCTTAAAATATTAGTTCTCAACATTTGGTTCCTTCAAATATCTATCTATAAGGTGCATCTTTGCGTATGTTTTCGGCCAAAGCTGCCTCCCAACGATCACCATTATCCAAGAGCTTTTCTTTTGTGTAGTAAAGCTCTTCTCGTGTATATGTCGCAAACTCAAAATTTGGTCCCTCAACAATAGCATCCACCGGACATGCTTCCTGGCACAAACCGCAATAAATACACTTGGTCATATCGATATCGTAGCGCGTTGTGCGGCGGCTGCCATCCTCGCGCTCTTCCGCTTCTATCGTAATCGCCAATGCCGGACAAATCGCCTCGCATAGCTTACAAGCGATGCAACGCTCTTCCCCCGATGGATAACGCCGTAACGCGTGCTCTCCACGGAATCTGGGGCTCAAAGCCCCCTTCTCGTGCGGATAGTCAATGGTCACTTTAGGGCGGAACATATAAGTCAACGTTACCCAATGCCCCTGGAGGATTTCAAATAGAGTCCATGATCGAAGCCACTTATAAGCTCTAGCCATTCGGTAAACGCCCTGAAATCATTAAAAAACCAGCAGTTAGCACAACCCATAATAAAGATACGGGCAAGAAAACCTTCCATCCCAAACGCATCAGTTGGTCATAGCGATAGCGCGGTAACGTGCCACGTACCCATATAAAAACGAACAAAAGACTCGCTACTTTTAGGAAGAACCAAACAAACCCTGGAACCAACGTCAAGGGGTAGATATGCCAGGGAGGCAACCATCCACCAAAGAAAAGAATCGTGGCAAACGCGCTCATCAAGATCATATTGGCATACTCTCCTAAGAAGAAGAGCGCAAAAGACATTGACGAGTACTCAACATGATAACCAGCCACCAGCTCCGCTTCCGCCTCCGCCAAATCAAATGGTGCGCGGTTGGTTTCAGCCAGGGCAGGGATAAAGAAGATAACAAACATCGGAAATAATGAAATCACAAACCAGAGATTCTTTTGCGCCAATACAATGTCTCGCAGATTCAAAGACCCCGTGCACAGCAACACCGTAACTATCACCAAGCCAATCGAGACTTCATAAGAAATCATCTGCGCAGCTGAACGCATAGCACCTAAGAATGCATAAAGAGAATTACTTGCCCACCCAGCAATAATGATCCCATATACGCCCAACGAAGAAATAGCAAAGAGATACAAAACACCGACATTGATATTGGCGAGCACTGCTTGTTCATCGATAGGGATAACGGCCCACGCGGCAAGGCTTAGGGTAAATGTCAGAATAGGTGCGAAAACAAAAAGCCAAGGATTTGCCGCTGACGGAATGATGGTCTCTTTGAAGAGAAGCTTGAGTCCGTCCGCAATAGGCTGCAAAAGACCAAAAGGTCCCACAAGGCCAGGCCCACGGCGCAACTGCATCGCCGCAAGCACCTTACGTTCCGCATAGGTTAGGTACGCTACGCTTAGCAAAAGCCCAACAATCATCACAAGAATGATGCCAACCAGACGCATGATCGCTAAGAGCCCAACCATATCTTCTACTTCACCAAATCCTTAATCTCCTGAGCTGAAAATCCTGTAACCTTTTTTATGGTTTCAATATCCATGCCTTCTCTTAGCATATTAATAGCTGTATCCTTTTTTCCTTCTTTTAAAGCATTTGCGGCTTCTTTTCTGGAATTTTCAAGTGCTTTGTTAGCATCTGCAAGCTCTTTTTGGGCGTCTGTGAGCTCTTTTTTGGAATCAGCTATTTCTTTTTTGGAATCAGCGATTTCTTTTTTGGAATCAGCGATTTCTTTTTTGG
>JBAWWF010000039.1:0-7848 GCA_037146895.1 Alphaproteobacteria bacterium
GCAAAATCAACGCCTCAACCCTTGTGTTAATCAAAAAAGTGCGGAAGTCGGGAGACAGGAGTGCCAATCCATGGGATGCTCTACGCGGATACCCTCTCCGAAAACGACGGACCAGCCGCAACTTATCAAGACATGATCCGCCATAATACGATGACAATGGTAAAGGCTTTTCAGGCCTCAGCCACTATATTGTGAACTTAGTACAGCAATTCCCGGACCGTGATTGGTCAATTGCTTAAGGCCTGGATTGCTTCGCAAAAGCTCGCAATGACGTAAGCGGCGTCATTACTAGTTCTCCACCGTCATTGCGAGCTCTTGCGAAGCAATCCAGGCCTTACTTTGAAACCAATAAACTTTGCAAAAAATATTTTGAACACTTTAGGGGTAGCAACACTTTGAGCCTTCTCCGGGAATTGCTGCATTTTTAGGACCTCTCTTTCTAGCTTATCACACCCGAGGGTCCGCACGTAGCCTCGAAGGGTTCGTAATAAACTACGTTTCTATTAAATTTTTTTCATTTTTATCTGGATTCTCGTTTCTTCTGTCGTTATTGTCGTATTTGAGGTTGAGGGATGGGTGCATATTCACTTCTTGACCTCGGAGACGTGACACCCAGGGGCGTCGAAACACCTGGATGCCACTAGCCACCATTAACTATACTAAAGGAGCATTAACGATGGTTAAAAACAGGGTACCGACATCACCCTATCTTTTAAAGGTTTTAAAAGAGAAGGTTCTCATACTGGAGACATCAGTGACACGAATGTGCATTGTTATTTCCGACATGAAGCGGACGGTGTTGAGTCTTGAGGAAGACATTGAGTTCTTTACTCAAGGAGATGGGATAGACGAGAGCTAACGTCTTCCTCGCGAAGTGAAGCGGGAAGTCGTGAATAGCTTTACCACGTGGTTTGTGAACGTGGTCGTCTTGTAGTGATTTCCCGCTTCAACTACTATTATTCATAGTGAGCAACACGGAGAATACAAATGGAAGAGCCAAAAAGTGCCTCGATTAACATTGATAGTCTATTGAAAGCACAAAAGGTTTTTGAGAGTTTCCGCAAAGATATGGTAAATGATCGTGATAAAGCTGGCGCGATTCAAGCCTTTGAATTTGGAAAATGATGAAAAGAGTATTGAAATCCCGTGGGCTAGAGTCCGGATCTCCAAAGGATACCTTTAGAAAAGCCGCTATTGAAAAACTCATTGATAATCCAGAAGTTTGGTTTGACTTTCAATTGAAAAGAAACCTGACAGCACATACATACCATGAAGAAACCGTGAATTCTATTGTTTCCATATTTGATATATTTTCAAGGGAGTTATCTAACCTAATTCAAAATATAAATACTATTTTGCAGGAATAATGCTGTTAGATTAAATTCATTATGAGATTATTGCGGGCTGTTGCCACCATTAGTAGCTTCACTGGGCTCAGCCGTATATCAGGCTTGGCGCGAGAAATCCTTATGTCCTATATCTTAGGTGCTGGGATAGTTACTGATGCCTTTATCGTTGCCTTTAGGTTTCCTAATTTCTTCCGGCGTTTGTTTGCTGAGGGCGCGCTTCATGCCGCTTTTGTGCCGCTTTTCTCAAGAAAAATGACTAAGCACGGCATTGAAAGTGCTAGGCAGACGGCCGAGCAAGTCTTCTCGGTGCTAGCTCTCGTTTTATCCGTGCTTGTCCTAATTGTGTTGATCGCAACACCTTCTCTGATGTTCCTCATAGCTCCAGGATTTGGTCGAACCTCCGAGCGGCTACAACTAGCAATTGATTTTACCCGCCTGACATTTCCTTACATTCTCTTTATTTCCTTAGGCGCGCTTATGACAGGGATGCTCAATTCGATTGATCGCTTTGCAGCTGGAGCAGCCGCCCCCATTCTCCTCAATGTTACTATGATCGCCAGTCTTTTAATCTATTCGTTTTTTGATATAAGTCCTGGATATGCTCTATCGCTCGCCGTGCTCATTGCGGGGGTTGCTCAGTTTTTATGGCTTTACATCGCTTGCTGGCGGGCAGGGCTGCATTTGCATATGACGCGGCCACGACTAACACCTGATGTTAAAAAGGTCATGATGCTGATGATCCCTGGTGCTTTCGGGGCTGGGGTTATGCAAATCAACCTGTTTTTTGATATGATGCTGGCGTCTTTCCTACCCACCGGCTCGCTTTCTTACCTTTATTATGCGGACCGTCTTAATCAGCTACCGCTTTCTATGTTTGGCATTGCTATTGGAACTGCTTTGCTGCCAAAGCTTTCTAAGCTTTTGCATAGCAACAATCAAGAAAAAGCTATGGCGACACAGGAGTCAGCCATTGAGATTGCGTTGCAACTCAGCATTCCGGCGATGATTGGGCTGATGGTTTTATCATATCCGCTGATTTCCTTAATTTATGGACATGGGAAATTCAGCACGCAGGATGTCTTGGCAACCGCGCCGACACTGGCGGTTTTTGCGCTAGGACTTCCTGCCTATGTGCTCGGCAAGGTTTTAACCGTCAACTTTTTTGCGCATCATGATACGCGTACCCCAGTAAAAATTGCCATGGTCTCTGTTGCTGTTAATTTAGGACTCACGTTAGTTTTTATGGGACCATTTCTGCATGTGGGCATGGCAATGGCGACATCAATATCTTCGTGGTGCACTGTTGTAATGCTGTTCTTAAGCTTAAGGAAACGTGGCAGCATTGTGCTTTCATCCAGGCTCGTAAGCTTAACCTTGAGGGTCATATTCGTAAGTGCCGTCATGGGCCTTGGTATCTGGCTTCTTGGGAAATGGCTAGCCCCCCCGCAAACAATAGCTAAGGCGATCTGGAACTTAAGCTTAGGAGTCGGTACCGGCTTAGGTCTTTTCTTTTTCTGTGGCCATTGGTTTGGTGCATTTGATATACATAGTCTACGGCAATCTATAAGAAGAACATGAAGCGCATTTTATCAGGGGTTCGTCCCACTAACCAACTTACTATCTCGGACTCCGAGCTGTCGTTATTTGCAAGCATCAAGGGTTTGATTGAAAAAGCAAAAGATAACATTGTCTCAAGAGCAAACGCAGAGCTTGTTCTGCTCAACTGGAGTATTGGCAAGCTTATAAAGTCACAGATTCTAATGGATCAACGGTCAGAATACGGCGAAAAGATTGTGGCGACACTGTCGCCACAATTGTCTTTGGAGTTTGGACGAGGATATACAGCCTCTTCACTCTTCAGAATGATCCGATTTTATGAAGAGTTCAGTGATGAAGGGTTTTAGCACTAGAAATCTCAAATATATGCGCAAATTCGCTGAGGAATATCCTGATCCTGAATTTGTGCAGGAGGTGCTTGCACAATTAACCTGGTACCATAACATGACACTTCTCGACAAAGTACCAGACAAACAAAATCGTCTTTTCTATGTGAAGCAGGCTACTGAGCATGGTTGGTCACGCAATATTATGGTAATGCAAATCGAAAGCGCTCTCCACAAACGCCAGGGTCAAGCAATTACGAATTTTAAGGATAAGTTGCCATCGCCCCAATCAGACCTTGCTCATTACATACTCAAAGACCCTTATATTTTTGATTTCTTGAGCGTTGGTGATGAAGCACACGAGCGAGCAGTTGAAAAGGCTCTAGTTCATCATATGGAAAAATTTTTGCTCGAGCTTGGGGCAGGATTTGCATTTGTGGGTCGCCAACATCATCTTGAGGTAGGCGGGCAAGATTTCTACATCGACTTGCTTTTTTACCATCTCAAGCTACGCTGCTTTGTTGTGATTGAACTCAAAGATAAAGATTTTAAACCAGAATATGCTGGTAAGATGAATTTCTATCTATCTGCAGTGGATGATCTAATCAAGCACCCAAGCGATCAACCATCCATAGGACTGATTCTATGTAAATCCAAAAACAATATTTTGGCTGAATATGCTCTGCGAGATATGACGAAACCAATTGGTCTTGCGGAGTACAATCTGACGGAAGCTTTGCCTGAAAACTTACAAGTCGCCCTTCCAACAGTTGAAGAATTAGAGGCGGAGTTAGCCAAAGACCTATCGAGCGAGAGTATCCTTGCCTAACATGAACATTCGTGCAGCTACGATCTCTGATATTCCAGGGATGCTACCCTTGTTAGAACAACTTGGCTATCCCGCAAGCCTTCATGAAGCTGAAAGGCGGTTCAAAGATTTTGTGAGCCTCAAGGGTTATGGGGTGGCGGTTGCGTGTATCTCTGACAAAGTTATCGGGTGGGTGGCCTGGTCTAAAACTCAAGTTTTTATATCAGACAACACACGCTTTCATATAGAGGGACTTGTTGTCGATGAGCAGCATCGTGGTCAAGGGATTGGCAAGCAGCTGATGACCTTCGTTGAGGACTATGCCAAAGGTTTCCATCCATGTATTATTGATTTAACTTCAGGTCTTAGGCGCGCCAAAGATGGCTCTCACGAATTTTACAAAGCCTTGGGTTATCATAACGAAGGACTTATGGCAAAATTGTATTTGAGGAAAGAATTATCTGTGCAACAGGTTGCCGCACAAATGTCTTGAGGTCATAATGACTTTAATAGTTACGACGATGTAACAACGTAATGGAGAAACGCCAATGACGGCAGAAGCAAATTCTACTCCCATTAGCCTTGACAACTTATTGCAAGCACAGCAAGTTTTTGAGCGGTTTCGCACAGATATGGTGGATGATCGCGATCAAGCTGGCGCGGCTCAAGCTTTTGAATTTTGCTACGAGCTTTCCTGGAAAATGATGAAAAGGGTCTTGAAATCCCGAGGTCTGGAAACTGCTACCCCCAAAGATACATTTCGCCAGGCAGCTCTTGCAAAACTCATTGATGATCCTGAAATGTGGTTTGATTTCCAACTGAAAAGAAATCTCACAACGCATACATATAAAAAAGAAAATCTGGATTCAATTGTTGAGAGTTTTGATTTATTTTCTTCGGAGTTACATAAGTTAATCCAAAACATCCAGGCTACATTGCAGGAATAATCGTGACAATGAGCGAGAAGAACATGAAACGCATTTTATCAGGGGTTCGCCCCACAGGAGCAATCCACCTCGGCAATTATCTGGGGGCTATCCGCAATTGGGTTAAGCTGCAACACCAGTCTGAGGAAAATCTCTTTTGCATCGTCGATCTTCATGCGCTGACGACTGTGGAGGAGAGCCACGATCTGGCTAACAACACCCGTAATGTCGCCGCAGCTTATCTGGCTTCCGGTATTGATCCTAAGCATTCTGCTATTTTTAGCCAGAGCCATGTCGCCGAACACAGCGAGCTTGCCTGGATTCTTGGGTGCTTAACGCCCTTAGGGTGGTTGAATCGCATGACTCAGTTCAAGGACAAAGCTGGTAAAAAAACCGAGCACGCTTGCTTAGGATTGTTAGCTTATCCGGTTTTGATGGCGGCGGATATTTTGCTTTATCGCGCATCCCACGTGCCTGTTGGGGAGGATCAGAAGCAACACCTAGAGCTGGCCCGTGATATCGCTGGTGCCTTTAATCGACGCTACAACCAGGAATTCTTCCAGCTCCCCGAGCCTATCATTTTAGGAACAGCAGCCGCGCGAGTTATGAGCTTGCGTGATGGAACCGTTAAGATGAGCAAGAGTGACGCTTCCGACTATTCCCGCATCAATTTAATGGACTCGGCCGATGTCATTGCCTTAAAGATTCGTAAAGCCAAAACAGACGCTGAGCCATTGCCCGCGGAACTTAAGGCCCTAGAAGGTCGGCCGGAGGCTTTGAATTTAATCACTATTTTTGCTTCTCTCAGTGACCAAAACCCCACGCAGACCTGCCAGACCTATGCTGGTCACTCGTTCGCAAGCTTTAAGAAAGATCTCACCGATCTTCTTATAGCTAAGATTGCGCCTATAGGTGAGGAGATGCGCCGCCTGCTTGGCGACGAAACCTACTTAGATACGATTCTCCATACTGGTGCTTCCCAAGCGCAAAAGCTGGCGAGTAAGCATATGCAAGACCTTCGCGCGGTTTTAGGGCTTATTCCGCTATAAACGAATCCATCAAATCATGTCACCCCAGTCTTTTCTTTTGTATTGCGGGTAATCTGGTTGGCTTTTACTAAAGGTTTGACGCAGCAGTTGTCCGTTCGTACACACATCAAAAATAATATGCCCTGAGCCCTTGATTGGGCGGCGAACAATCCGACCTTGCGAGCGTTCCGTCTGGTGGCGGCTCACAATGAGATAGGAGTACTTCTCGACCTCCCAGCCTAGCTTCCCCTTTTTAGCCTGTTTTTGAAAATCAGTGCGCACCACAGAGGTCGCGAAATGGCACCAATCTTGAGCATCCGCCAAGGGACAGCTCTCATGATGCGGACAAGGAGCAACAATCCAAGCACCTTGCTGAATCAAGTAATCCCGACACTGAAGAAGCATCGTAAAAGCTCGTGGTGTTCCAGGCACTACAATAACCAGCATATTCTGGCAAGCCTGCCAAACTTTAGCCAAAAGACTTTGCTGTTCAAGAGCCGAGAGCTCCGTCAGCACATAAGAAAGGACTAGCAAATCAGCCGAAGGTGGTTGATAGGACGCCAAGTTCATACACTGGAAACTAGCAGGCCGCCCTTCGAGCAAAAATTGACTCCAGCGCAACAATTGAGCATCACTATCGACAAGCATGGCGTTAGCAAGATCCGGCCAGCGGGCAAACCCAGCCAGAGTCGCTGTACCAGGGCCGCTCCCCAAATCAATCAGGCTTTGGGGGCGAAAAGTATCAGGTAGTTGCTGGAAAACCGCTTGCATAACCTTATACGTTGTTGGTAAACGCGCAGCGATGTAGGCATAACGATCTGCATCATCGCGAAACCCCTGGGCGCGCTTTTGCGGATCGCGATACCACTGCTGTAGTTGTGTTTGCGCTTGGGACAATGAAATACCCTGCGGCAACTCACTCAATAATTGACGCAAGCGAGCAAGAACATCTTGGTTCATGAAGGATACTAACGTAACTGAGGAACTATGGAGGGGACTGCGTAAGTGTAGATTCCTGTAGCCCCTGCACGCTTAATCGCCAAGAGAGATTCAAAGATAGCTTGCTCATAGGATAGCCAGCCTTGGCTGTGCGCGGCCTGGAGCATCGCATATTCACCGCTAACATGAAAGGCCATAGTGGGCACTGCAAAATGCTGGACAATCCGATAAATCACATCCAGGTAAGGTAGAGCTGGCTTTACCATCACCATATCCGCACCCTCGCTTAAATCCTGGGCGACCTCACGCATCGCTTCATTAACGTTAGCCGGATCCATTTGATACGTTTTTTTATCAGAAGGACCTGAAGTAAAGGCCGGCACTGCTAAGGCTGACCTGTAAGGTCCATAAAATGCGGAAGCATACTTAGCCGCATAGCTTAAAATCAACTTATCTGTCAAATCAGCCGCATCTAACGCTTTGCGGATAGCACCCACGCGGCCATCCATCATATCCGAGGGTGCCAGGACGTCGGCCCCTGCCCGCGCTTGAACTACTGCCTGAGCGCATAAAATCTCTAGCGTTGCCTCATTGGCAACTTGATTCTGGCGAATGACACCATCATGACCGTGACTGGTAAATGGATCCAAGGCAACATCGGCAATAAGCCCTACTTGCGATGACTCCGCACGCGCGCACATCAGCGCTTGGCAGATAAGGTTTTGCGGATTGACCGCCTCTTCCCCCTCGGCAGTTCTTTCACGCGGGTCAATGACAGGAAACAAGGCTACAGCGGGGATGCCCCAGGCTTGCGCTTGACGAATGGTAGCTGGCAGTTCATCCAGCGTTAATCGCTGCACTCCAGGCATTGCTGGAATTTCCGATGCTATGTGGGGTGGACGGATAAAAATCGGC
>JBAWWF010000040.1:0-7822 GCA_037146895.1 Alphaproteobacteria bacterium
GGGCACTCGCTTACGCTCGCTGCTATTTTCTAGCTTCCGGTATGACAGTGGGGGGATCACGCCTCTCTATCGTCATTGCGAGGCCACAAAGTGGACGCGGCAATCCAGGAATCTTTCATCCTAAAGGTGCTTGAGCATGACCTAAATAGTTATAAAGGAGGCTGGGGACATGGACACCCCCAACCTCCCATCGTACCGTAATCAACAACGACACACTTCCCCGACCCAAGCTTATGGGCGAGTTTCTTAGTCGATACTTGAAAAATGCGCTTCGTATAAGTTACTCTGGCGTTAGCCATGATTCAACCTCTCGTTGTTGAGTTACGGTTAGTGGCGTATGAGTGCTTTGATCACTCGTGCGTCACGCTTCAGGCTAAAAACAAACAGGCAGGCAGCCTCATTTATCTCTAACCTTTTCGCACTTTAGGATAATTTTAAATTAGGTTCAAGGATAATTCATCAATTATCGCTGGAAAAATTGAACATTTTGTGTAACCGACTGGGCTTGCTGTTGTCGTTTTTATAGATTCTTATGTATAGTTGAGGTAGACTGCTTGCTGAGAAGAGTATTACGGAGGGAAAGATGTCTCTTAAAATTATAGAGGATAAGGGAAATTGTCTTACGATAAAGTTGGATAATGGTGACTATAAAGTTCTTAATGAAATTGTTAAAAAATGGAAATTCAAAGATAGAGAAAGTGTACTGCGATACTCTTTAGCTCTGCTTGATGTAAGCGAAAGAGGTAATTTATTTAAAAGAGATAAAGATGGTAGTGAGATTGCTTTAAATCCATCTGACCAACTAATTAATGGATAAATAAGATGGCAACAAAAAATGATATCGAGTTTGAAAGCAAAAAGTTTATTTCCTCCATTCGTGTCATCGAGGGAAAAGTCGCAGAGATATCTGCTAATATTGAACAGCCGGATAAGTTTGCGGAGATATTTTGCAAAGCTGCTAAGACTCAAAAATCAATAGATCTTACCCTAAGAGATATTTTAGTTGAACTTATTGCAAAAGACGCAGCTACAAAAGAAAGTATTTCTCTTCTTGTCCAACAAATTGATAGAAATAATTGGAAAATACTTACAAATAAAGTATTTATATGGATCACTACAATGGTCAGCACAATTGTTGGGGCCTTAATTTACAGGTATCTTGGTTAGCCTATTTGACTTTAACGACCTTTGAGAATATTAATGCTAAATTCACAGTCTTGTGCCCTTAGGCAAGGGATAGCCGTTTAGGAAGTCTTTGCTGGGTAGAGCTTGCCCACCAGGGCGTTGCAGTTTGGTAAGACGTAGTGCGCCCACCTGGCATGCAACCGTGAGTTGATCATCGATAAACATGCCTGGACTAGCTTGCGTATCTCCCACATAAATAGCCTCGAAAACCTTAATGCGTGTACCCAGATGCTCGAACCACGTGCCTGGCCATGGGTTCAGTGCCCGAATTGCGCGCTCTAATGTCGCTGCATCTTGCTGCCAGTCGAGGCGTCCTTCCTCGTGAGTAAGCTTAGGTGCCAGAGTCACGCCTTCATCCGGTTGCGGCGTGGGCTGGCATTTCCCAGCGGCAAAATCTTCCAACGCCGGACAGAGGCCTTTAGCACCGAGGCACGCCAGTTGCTCATAGAGAGATGTAGCGGTCGTTGCTGTAGTCAGAGGCAGCGCATGCTTTGACAGCATGGGGCCGGTATCAAGCCCCTGGTCCATCAGCATAATGGTCACCCCTGTCTCATGATCACCCGCAAGGATAGCGCGCTGA
This sequence comes from Alphaproteobacteria bacterium, assembly GCA_037146895.1. Lineage (GTDB taxonomy): Bacteria > Pseudomonadota > Alphaproteobacteria > Paracaedibacterales > JBAWWF01 > JBAWWF01. The sequence continues at coordinate 1,766 of JBAWWF010000040.1, forward strand.
ATAGGTGCAGCACCACGCCAGCGCGGCAAGAGTGAGGCATGCACATTGATGCAACCCAGGCGTGGGGCCGCTAGAATCGCTGGTGGCAAAATCAATCCATAAGCAACCACAATGGCAAAGTCGAGTTGCAGCTCGGAAAATCGCTGCTGCTCTAGGGGGTCTTTTAGGGTTTGCGGTGTGAAAACGGGAAACCCCATAGTCTCAGCCAAAAGATGAATCGGCGATTTTTGTAGATGATGTCCCCGACCTTTGGGGCGCGGCGGTTGCGTATAGACAGCGACTATATCGTAATCAGCTTTATGAAGTGCTTGCAAAGAAGGCACCGCAAAATCGGGAGTGCCTAAAAAGGCCACACGAAAATTCATGTGCTTAAACGCCGTGCCTTCTCCAGTTTCTTAATGATTCTTTCGCGTTTTAAAGGAGACAGATAATCGATAAAAAGAACGCCATCAAGATGATCGATTTCATGTTGGATGCATGTGGCGAGAAGCCCTTTGGCCTCAACCTTTTGGGGCTGGTTGTTCTCATCAAGATAGGTTACGTGAACCTCAGCCGGCCTCTCCACATCAGCAAATGCTTCTGGTACTGAAAAACAGCCCTCAGCCCGAACAGATTTTTCTTCTGAAGACCAAATAATTTCTGGGTTTGCCATTTTATAGAGGCACTTCGGGCCTTCATCCTTTTGCTCCGCATTAACAACAATGACTCGATGCTCCACACCAACCTGTATCGCAGCAAGACCAACAGCATTGAGAGCATGCACGGTCTCAGCCATGTCATCCATAAGGGTACGAATTTCTTCGGTCACACTAGGCACCGCTTGCGCTTTGTGCCGCAACCTGGGATTTGGTATTTCTAAAACTGTTAAAATTGCCATAAGCACTCTCCTTATTAGATTTTATAGTGATTATTCGCGAAAATTACAACGCTACTTGTTCCTATACAACCTAATTAATGTTACCTTAACTTCTATCACATACAGTAAAAAATGCGCCAATCATGGGAGGTTTTTTCCATGCGTGCTATATTATTGATGATGGCTTTATGGATGGGAGTCACTCAGGCATCCGCTGAATATATCCTTTTAGAATATGACTCTAGGTATGAAGCTTATATGTGCATACCTAATCATTTAAACATTCAAGCTTATGATAATAATACACAACAAGCTTTTAAGGTTCTCCAAAGATATGCATGGCCTACGGTTTCCATTTATTTTGAAACCTTCACGCCTGCGGAAAAAGAAGATTATTTGCGTACATTAAGAGAGCAAGAGCACGGAGTGACTCGTTTTATAAACAAGAAGCTGAAAGAAATTGATCAGAAGTATTATGCTTATTTCGTTCCAGACGACCTGATCGCACTTGCAGCCCTCGCGTGGGTCGACGTTGATAATCCCAAGGACAAGATCTCTGCGGCAGACATTTCTGGCTCACTAATGGATAGTATTGGAGGCGGCACTCGTGAACAAGTTTTACAGTCCGCCTTTGGGAAGTTTGCTACTACTAACAATCGCGATTTTACTTTGAATTTGCAGGCCGAAAGAGAGCTGTGGAACACTATATCATTAGAGCACTTCATACCCTTAAACAAAATTCCGGATTTTGATCTAGAGGAAAATCGCTTTGTCGATTTTATCCCAGCTGAGGCTTGGAAAAAAATAATTAGTAACTTAGTGAAACTCGTAAAAGCTAATCAAATTAAGATGGCTCAGCTCAATAATCCCAAAAAATCAGAAAAAGAAATTGACGAAATCGCAGCTGTATCACTCGCAAAACTTTTCGTTTTCGATAAAGAAAATTTTGGTTCTTTTGGTCGCCTTGCAAAAGGTACCGAGAGTACGACAAACAGCATGGAAGAGGTTATTTTTAAAACCATTAATTTTGCATTTGAGGCCGAAAGGCGGAATAATTTTTTGTTATTTAGGGGGGCAGGTATAAATAAAACCGATATTAAGGGACACGTTCCATCAACCTATAAAAAACAACTCTATGATTTAGAATCAAAAGAGGATTTTGCGCTGCCTTTGGCCGTTGACTTAAGCGGCGATAAGCTGCAGTCTCTGAGCTTCGGTAATACGCTTTTAGCAGGGTCTATGTTTGAAAATAGTGCAGCTGGCGCACGTGCTCTAGGCTATGCTATTTCCAAAAAAACCTTATATGGGTTAGAAATTCCTATTGCAGATTATTTAGACGATAACGTTCAGAATGTAGACGGCTCTTTTAATTTAAACCATCCAAGAAATTTGTTTTACATTGCCCCGTTTGCCACAATACCGTCTTTATTTGCAGAAGGGGAAATCTTTCATTCACGCAGCAAATTATCCAGTGATTTTGCTCTAGATGCCATCGACCAAGATGGATTTCGGATAAGGTTAGATGGGTGGAGTTTTGCAGACTCGAACACAAAGAACGTTTTGATAGCAGATCAAGCCGATAAATTAGGGTTGTTTTCCATTCCTAACACTAAATGGGATACAGATATGATGCCCCATCTGGAACAGTTTATCGCGGATCACCTCGTTGTTTTCTATACAGATTTAAAGCGAGACAATGGTAAAAAATCTATTAGACCAAAAGAGATAGAAACAGCTCAAAAGGGCATCTTGAGAATGAAGTCTCAAGGTGTCGGCGCTGACGCAGCGACTATCGGCGCTCACGAGCGTTTACAAGATGAGATCCGGCACCGACACCAGGAAAAGCATTAACCGTTTGCGCTTTGTGTCGCAACCTGGGATTTGGTATTTCTAAAACTGTTAAAATTGCCATAAGCACTCTCCTTATTAGATTTTATAACCTCAGTTCGGGATAAAAGAGTATGACAGATATGAGATAACCCCTCATTTTTACTCTTTCGTTATCCAGAACTGAGGTTAGATTTTATAGTGATTATTTGCGAAAATTACAACGCTCTCGCACTTTTTAACTTGATATTAAACACAGCAAAATCACATTATGGCCTAGTCATACTGATTTATGGAGATGTCGATTCTTATGTCAAAGCATGATTATGAAAAGCTTAAAGGATCCAAACCAAATCTATGGGATTTCATGAGTCAATCTCCATTAAAAGCTTTAGATATTATTTTTGAACGTGATCAATCTGAGAATAGAGAGGTAGACTTATTGGATAATGACATTCTTTAGGAAATTAATCCTTTTAGTTGGAATCAATAGCACAATTTTTGTCCAAGAATTACCGTTCAAGAATTAAAAGCTAAGGCAGCCATTCTTCAAAACCAAGATTCGGTCCATTTGCTGGGCCATGTCTTGATTATGGGTGGCAATCAATGCTGCAATACGTTTTCCCCGGACCAGTGTGATGAGCTCTTTAAAGACCTTGTCTGCCGTTGCATTATCCAAGTTGCCCGTAGGTTCGTCAGCAAGCAAGATTTGCGGGCTGTTCGCCAGAGCGCGCGCCACAGCAACGCGCTGCTGCTCGCCACCAGATAGGGCTTTCGGCCGATGATGCAGCCTGCTCTCTAGCCCCAGGGAGGTTAGTAAAGTTTCCGCATGAGCGCGCGCCTGTGTGTTAGCAACTCCGGCGATGGACTGCGGTATCATCACATTTTCAAGAGCTGAAAATTCCGGTAGCAACAGGTGGTATTGATAGACAAAGCCGAGGTCATGGCGGCGGCGTTGCGTGCGCTCGTTATCGGATAGCCGACTACACGACTGCCCGCCGATAATGACCTCGCCTGTCGTTGGTCGCTCAAGCAGCCCCGCAACTTGCAACAGCGTTGATTTGCCTGCACCACTAGCCCCAACAAGAGCAACAATCTCCCCAGGATTAAGAGCTAGGGAGACGTTTTCCCATAGCCGTAAGGTTTGCTCACCTTGCTGAAAGCTTTTACTAACCGATACAAGCTCAAGAAGTGGTTGTGAATTTTTCATTGGCGCAGAGCCTCGACGGGGTCCAAGCGTGATGCGCGCCATGATGGATAAAGCGTCGCCAGAAGCGATAGAACCAGTGCCAAAACAATCACCTCAACAACTTCCACAGAATCAATTTTAACCGGCAGCCTAGACAGAAAGTAAATCTCATCATTGAACAAATTGGTTCCTGTTAAGCTCTCTAAAAAGCGACGAATCGATTCAATGTTGGCCACAAAAAGCAACGCCAGGAGTGACCCCAAAGCTGTTCCTACCGTACCAATGGTTGCGCCCGTTAGGAAAAAGATTTTTAGGATGGAGCTTTGCGTAGCCCCCATGGTGCGCATAATCGCAATGTCGCGCGTCTTGTCCTTTACCAGCATGATTAAGCCAGAGATAATGTTGAAGGCAGCAATCAAAATAATCAGGGTTAAAATCAAGAACATCACATTGCGCTCAACCTGTGCTGCTTGCATTATATTGCCGTTAGCGGTCTTCCAATCCATCATCGCAAGGTTAGGGTATAGCTGCTGTAGTTTTTGCGCGAAACTATCGCTCAATTCCGCACTCTGTAGGGTAATCTCTAATGTCGTTACTCCATCGGTTACATTAAAGAAATCTTGCGCCGTGGCTAAAGGCATAAAGATAACGGACTGATCATATTGGCTCATGCCTACCTCAAAGAATCCCCCGATCTCAAAGCTGCGCTGGCGTGGTAAAGTACCAAAGGCGGTTGGTGTTCCATCAGGGGTCATTAGGCTGATACGCTCTCCAAGTCGCACATTCAGTCTTTCCGCCAAGCGTAGCCCCATGAGCACTTTGTTCCCCTCCCATGGAGTAAGGCTGCCTGCGCGAATATTTGAAGCAACTAGTGGCAACCGCTGCATGTCATCCAGAGAAAGTCCATGAATGGAAACGCCGCGGGCCTGGTTGCGAGAAATCAAGATGGATTGGCGCTCAATCGTCGGCAAGGCGAACTTGACGCCATCTAGTGCTTCGATATCTTTTTGCAATTGTTGGTAGTTGGGGAGTGGGCCTTCTTTTTGATAAATCCACAGATGCCCATTCATGCCAACAATATGGTTAAGGAATTCGTGGCGAAAACCATTCATGACCGACATCACCACAATGAGCGTTGCCACACCAAGCATAATGCCGGCAAAGGAGAACCCCGCAATGACGGAAATAAACCCATCCTGACGCGGTGAACGCAGGTACCGCCAAGCGATGGTTCTTTCAAATGCTGAAAACACTAACTATTTCCGGTTTACTAAGGAGGCTAACCATTCTCTCCTTTTACTATGCGCAATCGTACACCTGTTGTCGAGAGGGTTTAGAGGAGTATGATTAAAAGTGTGACCTGGATCAAGATAGATCCTCGGGTCAAGCCCGAGGACAGGTCCGAGAATGACAGCGGTAGAGTGCGAACAACCTGAAGAGTTACTGGAATACTCACATTTCCTTAATAAATCCTTTATTTTTTTAAAATTTTATCATTACAGGTCTTCTATCGTGCTAGCGAACTGATCTATACTAAGGATAATTTTGCGCTGCTATCGATGAGGGGAGATTATTAATTTGGTCAATATGGTCGATAAGCCCATTGGTAGTAGTGGTGTTTGGCTGCTGCAAAATGATTATCAGCAGCAAAGAACCGATGGTATGGCACTATCAACAGCTGAGTGGATGGTGCAAATTGGAGACAATGGTTTTGAAAAATCTTCTACCATGGAAAAGTATGGAGAAAAAGGCTATGTCGAGCTTTTAAAGTGGGAAGGACGTTCTAGCCGCGATGTGCGAGGGCTCTCAAGCAGTCAAATGCTCTCCTCTGCTTCTCTGAAACATTCTCATGTAGAGATGCATATTCCCATAGGCAATTACGTGCCTGACTTAGAGACAAAAATGTATAATGCTACTAATATTAAGAAAATCACATTCGTCCGTTTGGGAAACGTTGATGGCGCTGAAAAGCAAAGGGTAGAAGTTCAAAATATTGTCTTCAAAAATTGCCAGATTGTTTTCTTTGAACAAAGCGGTGACGTATTAATTTTAGCGTTCCGCTTTGTTGCCAAAGTTAATACATTTACGGCTTATGACCAACAAGGAAAACCTATAGGAGCGAAAGTTTCTCATGCTGTTGATTTTACAAAGGGAGAGGCTGGAGTTGCTAAATAAATATGCAAGA
>JBAWWF010000041.1:0-7761 GCA_037146895.1 Alphaproteobacteria bacterium
GAGTGGGGTGTTTATTATACTACGTTCGTCATTGCGAGCGAAGCGCGGCAATCCAGAGGCCAACGCACTGACGTGGGGTGAGGCGCAATGAAAAAACATCCACGCCCAACGATATTTCTAGGGCCAACCTGTAATCCACAAGAACGCAAGGGCACGTGCGACATCGCCTTTATTGGCGGTACGTTCACTGTGGCACCTCATATGTTGTCTCGACTGCAACAGTGGCTACAGCGGTATAGCTATTGGCATAAGGAAAGCTGGACAAGCATCCTCAAGGCCTATGTTATCCACTATCAACCGGACCCTGCGGCATTTGCGTTTCTTAAGCAAGCAACAAATTTACCGATACGCCATCTGTATTTCTGGCCACTGGAGGTAGCACAGCAAATCCTTAAAAAACACAGAGCCGTGACATGGTCCCTGCTCTGGCTGCCTACACCACCAGGCCCAGTGAGCATGATCGTATATCATAATGATCGCCCATTGTTTTGCCGCACACTGTTGGCAGATGCTACGCTTGCAGCGGAAATCACCCAAACGCAGCAGTATCTAAAGCGTTTTGGTTATGAGAAAAGCATGAAGTTAAACGTCTTTGCTCCCAAGCCAGTCACCATACCCGATCCCAGCTTGGCCTTTATTGTGTATGACCCACCAATAATTACCAGACCAGTAGCACCGCTGTCAGCACCTGAGCTGGCACGCAATCATTGGTTGGCGTTTTCGCCGCTGGCCGCCAAGATGACACTTGCTGCTTTGCTGCTGTTTGGCAGCACCTGGCAACTTATGGACGTTTATCAACAACAGCTGCAACTGGAAATAGCATCGCCGCAAAAAGACATCAAAGATTCTGGTGCCATAGTTGCTCCGTCTTTAGCCAGCACTCTTTATGTTACAGCGATTATTTGTGATGACGATGGGTGGGCTATTTGGATCAATGGGCAAAAGTGGACCAACACCACGGCTCCGCAAGGGCCGTATACCATTAAGTCAGTCACGCCTTCGCAGGTTACGCTGATGGTCGAGGGAGAGGATGTTGTCCTAGGAGTCAAGCCCTAAGATCGCGATAGAAGTTTTCGTGAGCACCCAATTTCAAGAGTGTAATGGAAGGCTCTTCGGCGTTGCAACTATACGCCAGCAGCATTGGATCGTTTAACAGTCTAAATTTATAAACGCGAACCATACTCAGGTCTCCCTTTTTCTGTTGTCCTATCAGAGGATTGTCTGCAACAGCACTTACTGCCTCATCTAGGCACTTTTTTTGATTGGGGAAAATTCTTTTTACGGCTTTGTCGAACTCCCGAGTTTGATAGATCTTCATCGTGAAAATTTGTACTCACTGAGTATTCCAGTTTCCGCTTCCTGCACGCCCACCAAAATACCTATGATCATATCGTAGGTTAAATCCGGGTTATCTTCAGCAATATGACCAATTTTTGCCCAAAACTCAATCTGCTTAGGAATAGACCGATTGTGTATTTTGCCGCATAGCTTAGCTTGCATGTAAAGATCATCTGTTAATTTTACTGGCACTGACATCACATTTCACTCCTAAAAGTATCTATAATAAGTAATATAGTGCTTATGGATACCTTTTGCAACCTATGATTTCCTTACGGGTGCGATTAAGTGTGACCACCATCTATTTACTACCCCTTGACAGCGGTCATGCATTTTCGCTACTACTAGATAAGATTTTCAAAAGGTTATGTATTATGAAGAAAGCAAATTCTTTAAAGACGCTGAAGTTACGTCACAAAGCTTGCAAGATTGTGCGTCGGCATGGGCGGGTCTACGTTATTAACAAGCAAAACCCTCGCTTTAAAGCGCGACAGGGATAGCCAGATACCAGAAGTCAGGTATCAGAAGTCAGGAATCCTGAATGGCGGCTGATTTATCAGATTTTTTGGGACAGCTGCGTTCCAAGGTTACTATATCGGAGATCGTTGCTTTACAAGTTCGCTTAAAGCGGCGCGGACACGAGTTTCTGGGGCTTTGTCCTTTTCATAAAGAAAAGAGTCCGTCTTTCACGGTTAATGACGCCAAGGGTTTTTACCACTGTTTTGGCTGTGGGGAAAACGGCGATGCATTTGCTTTTGTCCAGAAGACGCAGAACCTGCCATTTATGGAAGCGGTAGCCTATATCGCCCAGCGTTTGGGAATAACGATGCCAACCAATTTTTCCTCGCAGTCAGAGACGGTGCATCCGTCGCTATATGCAGTGCTTGCGGCAGCAGCTGCTTGGTTTGAGTCACAATTGCATAATGTATCACGCGAGTATCTGGACAAGCGCGGGGTGTCGCCCGAAACACGTCGCCTATTTCATTTGGGTTATGCCCCCAATCAAGGATTGAAACGCCATTTATTGCAGCAGGGGTTCGACGAATCCGTGCAAATGCAGGCGGGGCTACTGGTTGCTTCCGAAAAAGGTGAACCTTACGAACGTTTCCGCAATCGCCTGATATTTCCCATCATGAACCGCCAGGGTCAGGTCGTTGCTTTTGGGGGACGCATTTTACTAAATGGTGAGCCCAAATATCTTAATTCCCCCGAGACAACGCTTTTCCATAAGGGGAAGATGCTTTATGGACTGAACATGATCGGTGCCCAGCAGCGTCTTTTGGTTGTTGAGGGCTACATGGATGTTATTACTCTCCATCAAGCAGGTGTGCACGGTGTCGTTTCTCCATTGGGCACAGCTTTGGGAGAGGAGCAAATCAGCCTTTTATGGCGTTACGGACCAGAACCCTTGCTGTGCTTTGATGGGGACACAGCAGGGATTATGGCTGGCTATAAGGTTGCTCGCAAAGTTTTGCCCTTGTTGAAGCCAGGTCACACGTTGCGCTTTTGTTTTTTGCCACATGGCGAGGATCCCGACAGCCTTGTGCGCCAACAAGGGGGGGGCGATGTTTTTAGGGGACTAATGGAAAATGCACATTCCTTGGTCGACGTGTTGTGGCGAGAGCTAGTGGCAACCTACACGACGGATACTCCTGATGCGCGGGCAACGTTGCACGCCAGAGTGACTGAGTGCTGGCGCGCTATCTCTGATAATTCGATCCAACATTATTATCGCCAGGCCCTCGAAGAACGTATGCGAGAACTTTTTTTCAAACCCCGAGGAACCGCTACCAAGAAGGGATTCCCTACAAGAAGCCCAGCTGTTTTTACGAAGCCTTTACCAAAAAAAAAGCTAGCAGAGAAGATTTTGCTGGTAACTTTGCTAAATCACCCTAAATTAGTTGTAGAGCTATGCGAAGAATTGATGTCGATTCAGTTTTTTGATGCGAGATATGAGAGAATTCGGCAGTCGCTTCTTGCACTGTCGTTGACTGATGACTATCTACAAGAGGGGTATATTCTTGAAAGAATGAGTCAGCAAGAAGGAGCGGATGCTATTCACGAGCTGTTAAATGAGCGAACATACTCCTATGCACCTTTTGCCAGGGCTTCTGCTCCACCGCAACAGGCGCAAGCTGGATGGCTGCATGTGTGGGAAGAGTTTGCCGCAGGAGACCAGTTGGTGTCACAAGTTTCTGAAGTTGTGGCTTCAGATGATTTCGACAAACAAGCATGGGATAGATTAAAACATCTAAAAATGTCTAGAGAAGGGGAAAGATTATGAGTACTAAGTCAACTAAGAATATTGCGCCCGTAGAAACCTCTGAGGAGACGATTGATATTCCTTTAATGGAATTATCGAAGTCGAACTCTGCGCTAAAGCGATTACTAGCTAAGGGGAAAGAGCGTGGGTATATAACATATGATGAACTCAATGAATCTTTACCGCAGGATCAGCTGAACTCTGACCAAATTGATGAAGCGATGACCACGCTCTCAGAAATAGGGATTAGCATTGTCGATAGCGATGAGGTTGAAGAAACAACATTGGTGGACGAGCCAATCGTTGGTCGCGACCCAGAAATCTCAGGTGATGATAGTTCCGAAGAAGCTTCGGAGGAAGCGGCTTCTCGTACAGACGACCCTGTGCGCATGTACTTGCGTGAAATGGGCAGCGTCGAGTTATTGTCTCGTGAGGGTGAGATTGTCATCGCCAAGCGTATTGAGTCTGGCAAAGAAACGATGATGGCTGGGCTTTGTCGTAGTCCGATTACGGCGCAGCTTTTAGTGCAGTGGCAGGAAAAGCTTGCGGCGGGCCGGATGTTTTTGCGGGATCTTATGACCATTGATAATAGCGGTAGCCTTGATGGAGACGAAGAGCTTGATGAAGAAGAGCCAGTCGCCAATGCTAAGGGAGAAGTTGCGCCTGCTTTACCGATGTCAACATATGAAGAAACGATGCTACCGAAGGTGCTGGCGTTACTCGATACGTATGCACAAGAGTTTGAGAAATTGCAAAAGTGTAACTTCTCGCTTTTGGCCGCAGGAAAAACCGGCGAGGATATTCTTAATGATACTAATTACAAAGCCCATCACGCGACTTTAAAAGCGGCTATCGAAGAATTAAAGCTCAATGCAAATCGTGTTGCGGATCTTTTAGACTATCACGTGCACCTCAATCGTCATGTTGGCACGCTTGAGAGGGCATTGGCTGGGTATGCTGAAGCTTGTGGCATCAAGCGTGATCAAGTTAGCAAACATTTTGGTGAGAAAACGCTGCGGGTTGAGAATTTGCCAAAACTTGAGAAAATCAGCGCGGCTTGGAAAAAGTTTTTAGAAAAACACGATGAACATCTTCAGGAGTTTTTTAAGGAAACGCGTATTGTTGAGGGAAAAACGAGCCTGCCTATTGATGAATTCCGTCGCATTGTAACCATGGTTCAACGTGGTGAACGTGAATCATCACGGGCGAAGAAGGAGATGATTGAGGCCAACTTGCGCCTTGTTATTTCCATTGCCAAAAAGTACACGAACCGTGGTTTGCAATTCTTGGATCTAATCCAAGAAGGTAACATTGGCTTGATGAAGGCTGTGGATAAATTTGAATACCGTCGCGGTTATAAGTTCTCCACTTATGCAACATGGTGGATACGCCAGGCGATTACACGCTCCATTGCGGATCAGGCGCGCACGATTCGTATTCCTGTGCACATGATTGAGACGATCAACAAGTTGGTCAGGACGTCGCGGCAAATGATGCATGAGATTGGACGAGAACCCACTCATGAAGAGCTGGCGGAAAAGTTGCTGATGCCTTTGGAGAAAGTGCGTAAGGTTATGAAAATAGCCAAGGAACCGATCAGCCTTGAGACTCCGATTGGTGACGAGGAAGATAGTCATCTCGGTGACTTTATTGAGGACAAGAATGTGCTCCTTCCCATTGAAGCAGCAATCCACGCGAACTTGCGGGATACGACGACAAGGGTGCTGTCGAGCTTGACCCCTCGTGAGGAAAGAGTTTTGCGTATGCGCTTTGGTATTGGAATGAACACAGATCACACTCTCGAAGAGGTGGGGCAGCAATTTGCGGTAACGCGTGAGCGCATCCGTCAGATTGAAGCGAAGGCATTGCGTAAGCTAAAGCATCCAAGCCGCTCACGTAAACTTAGGAGCTTTTTAGATACTTAACATCAGTTCTGGATAAGAAAGGCTTAAAAGTGAGGAGCTATCTCATGTTTGTCATGCCGGAGATTAGATTTTCTTGGACGAACATAGTGAGTCCTTTAGAAAATCTTATCGTCCGGTACCCAGTAATACCTGTGCTCCTAGGTACCGGACAGCAAGAAAATAGGGCACTCGCTTACGCTCGCTGCTATTTTCTAGCTTCCGGTATGACAGGGGGTGGAGGTGCCATGCCTCTCTCTTATCCCGAGCTGAGGTTACTTAAGTCATGACGCCCTACTTACTAATTAAAGTCTTCCACATGTTTTTCGTTATTGCGTGGATGGTTGGGCTTTTTTATTTGCCACGGTTGTTTGTTTATCATACAACTGTGGCAACGGGTTCAGAGGCAGCAAATTTACTTTCCGTGATGGAAAGACGACTTTTTTATCTAATTATGATGCCATCGATGTTTTTATCCTTGGCTAGTGGATTAATACTTGCTATGATCCCAGGTATCGTCGATTGGAGTTCGGGTTGGCTTCACATAAAACTTACGTGTGTTGCCCTTCTTGTAGCTTTTAATTTTTTGCTGAATCGATGGCGAATAGCTCTTAATAATGGGGAGTCATGCTATTCGGCAACATTTTTTAGAGTTATTAATGAAGTTCCAACGCTTGTCTTATTAGTCATTTTATTTTGTGTGATAATCAAACCATTTTAATGGAGAAACTAGGTATAATTATATGAACCTTAAAGAATTGAAGAAAAAGAATCCTGCTGAGCTACTAGCTTTCGCAGAGGAGCTTGAAATAGAAAACGCAAGTAGTATGCGCAAACAAGATCTTATGTTTGCCATTTTGAAAAAACTTGCTGAAAAAGATATCGCTATTTTTGGTGATGGTGTTGTTGAGATTTTACAAGATGGTTTTGGCTTTTTGCGTTCTCCAGAGTCTAATTATCTGCCTGGTCCAGATGATATCTATCTCTCACCAAGCCAAGCGCGTCGCTTTGGATTGCGCACTGGCGATACGGTAGAAGGGCAAATTCGTTCGCCTAAAGAGGGAGAGCGTTATTTTGCACTGCTCAAAGTTAATACTGTTAACTTTGAAGAGCCAGACAAGTTAAAATACCGCATTAACTTTGATAACCTAACGCCTCTTTACCCAGATGAGCGGTTACGGCTTGAGGTCGAGACTAATGGCACTAATGGTAAACACATGACCCAGCGCGTCATTGATCTCGTTTCTCCTCTAGGAAAAGGACAACGCGCTTTGATCGTGGCCCCGCCACGCACGGGTAAAACCGTTATGCTACAAGATATTGCGCATTCGATTGCCGCGAATCATCCAGAAGTTTATCTCATTGTCCTGTTGATTGATGAGCGTCCTGAAGAGGTCACCGATATGGCTCGCTCTGTTAAGGGTGAGGTTGTTTCGTCAACTTTTGATGAACCAGCATCGCGCCATGTGCAAGTTGCGGAAATGGTCATTGAAAAGGCCAAGCGTCTGGTTGAGCAAAAGCGTGACGTGGTAATCCTGCTTGATTCAATCACCAGGCTTGCGCGCGCCTACAACACGGTTGTTCCTTCATCGGGTAAGGTATTGACGGGTGGTGTTGATGCGAATGCTCTACAACGCCCCAAACGCTTTTTTGGTGCAGCACGTAATATTGAAGAGGGCGGTTCGTTGACCATTATTGCCACAGCTTTGATTGATACTGGCTCGCGTATGGATGAAGTGATCTTTGAGGAATTCAAAGGTACTGGTAACGCCGAAATCATTTTGGATCGTAAGATTTCCGACAAGCGCGTCTTCCCAGCGATTGATGTTACAAAGTCGGGAACTCGCAAAGAAGAACTCTTGGTTGCTGATAAGGCTGAGCTTTCCAAAATGTGGGTCTTGCGCCGTATTCTTAATCCTATGGGAACGACAGAAGCTATGGATTTCTTGATTGAAAAGATGAAACATAGCAAGAGCAATGATGATTTCTTCCAATCAATGAACACATAGATCAAGGCCGAAAATTTACAACATTAAGGCAGCAATTCCCGCTGAAGATTGTCTGTTGTTGCGAAGTGAACCTGGATTGCTTCGTCGTAAACTCCTCGCAATGACGGCGGAGAGCTAACACTCTGGAGCCTGCCCTTGGGCTTGACCCAAGGGTCATTGCGAACGAAGTGAAGCAATCCAGGAATCTTTTATCCTTAACCTCAGTTCGGGATAAAAAAGGCTTAAAAGTGAGTCGCTACCTCATACTTGT